>JAJDJN010000040.1 GCA_030267245.1 Desulfovibrio sp. OttesenSCG-928-A18 | reverse complement strand
GCCTTTGCCGCTTCCGCGATGCTGCGCAAGTGCAGGTGGCCGGGAACGATTTCATTGAAGCCGTTGACCACGCCCACAAGGGGCCGGGCCATTTCCTCCCGGGTCAGGCCAAGGGCGTAAAGTAAAGAACGGTGCGGGGCTTTTTCCGGCCCCTGGGTCATGCGCAGACTGCGGGAAGCTTTTGTCATATGGGGTTTCCTTTTTATGTGCTCCGGCGTTTATGTGCCTCCGGCGGCCAAAGGGGCGCTGGCCCTCTGGAATCCCCGCAAGGGGCATGATGCCACTTGACCCCCGTTGGCCGGTCCATGTTCGCGGGTGCGGGGGGCAAAGGGGCTGCAGTGTTAACAGGCCCTAATGGTATATCCCGTTCATGAAGTCATCACGGAACTGTACGATGGCCTCATCATTGACCATGAGCATGTCCATCTGCCGCGTGACCTGCAGGAGGCGCCCGAGCTGGTCGAGGCGTTCTTCAATGTCTGGGGCCGGGTATTTCTGAAAGCGGGATTTGACCGTGTCGCCCTGCACGTTGACGGAAAAGCCGAGTTCTTTAAGCACAAGGGAGATGGCCTTGATCCTGCGCACCCGGCGCACTTCTCCGGCAGCCCCGCCCTGAAAGCTGAAACTGATGTAGTTCTTGCTCATGGTCTGGCCGCAGTAGGAGTCCAGGATGCTGTAATGGTAGCCCACGCGCGAGCTGAAATTCATATAACGATCGGAGATGATCGCATAGCTTTTGTCGCCGAAGCGTCCGTCGCCGCCCTGGGGGTTGCCCATCTGCTGCCCCATGACCGAGATGAACCCGCCCATGCTTATGGGGCGCGGCCTGCGGAACATGACGTCCGGCCGCAGCATCCCCTTGAGCAGCGCCTTGAGCGGGGCGCAGAGGATCTCCTCCGGGGTGACGGCGCGGGCCTCGGCCGAAGTCCTGGTGCCCCGGTCAAGATCGATGATGTACAGATCTATGGGCAAAGGGGCTTTGAGCTTCATGGCCACGCCGCCGGCGTCGGAGGCGTTGTCGCTGATGGCGAACATCTCCTGATAGGAATGCTCGTGCGCATAACGCATTACGTCATGCAGGGTCTGGCAGTTCTCGGGCGTGAAGCGGCCCGAGGAGGGGTCGGTCAGGTTCAGGGGCAGGATATAGCGTGCGGCATCGCGCAACATGGTATGCACCGGGGTGTCCTGCAGTCTGACCGGATCAAGGCTCAGGCGCAGGGGCAGCAGTTCTTCCACCTTGCCGTCGTAAACGCGGCAGGAAAAGGCGTCCACCGTGACTTCCTGCCCCTTGTCAAGGCGGGCCATGGCTCCTTTGGCGTTCAGGATGGTCGGCACGCGAAATTCACGGCAGATCGTGGCCATATGTCCGGTAATGCCGCCGGTTTCCGTGATCACCGCCTGGGCGCGGTCCATGACCGTGGCGTATTCGGCATTGGAATGCGCGGCCACCAGGATGCCGTCTTGGGGAAAATGCAGCAGATCCTCCGCTGTCTCCGGCCTTACCACCAGCCCATGGCCCACTCCGGGGTAGGCGGTGTCGCCGCCTTCCAGCAGCAGGGGCCGGGTTGTCAGAAGCGGCGGCTTGGGCGCGTTGGCGTTGCCAAAATGAGTATCAAGGGGGCGCGACTGCAAAAAGATGAGCCGCCCGTCCCTGGTCTGGGCCCACTCAATATCCTGATAGCCGCCGTAATGCTTTTCAAGCTGCATGACCAGGGCGGCCAGGGCCTGCGCCTCCTGCTCGGTAAGGGAAAAGCTGCGCTGCTCTTCTTCGGGCACCGGCTGGTCCATGAGTTCCCCGTCCGGGCCGAAAACAAGCCTGCGATCCTTGGAGCCCCTGCGCCTGCGGGCGAGGTCCGGCTTTTCTTCGCGCGTGAAGACCCAGAGATCCGGGTCCACGATGCCGTCCACCGCATAACGGCCCAGACCCCAGACTCCGTTGATGAGCAGGGTGTCCTGCAACAGGTTCACAGGATCGTGGGAATAGGCGACTCCGCTGGAGCGGGCGTCTACCATCTCCAGGCAGGCCACAGCCATGGCGCTGGCGGAAAGCGGGATGCCCTGGTGCATCCTGTACAGCGTGGCTGAGGGGGTGAAGAGGCTTGCAATCACTCGCCGGTAACTGTCCGAAAAGTCTTCCTGGCGCACGTTCAGTTCCGTAAGAAACTGTCCGGCAAAGCTTTTGGCGCCGTCTTCGGCCTGCGCGCTGCTGCGCACGGCCAGGCGGACATTTTCCCCGTTGAAGCTGTGGTTCAGGGCCACGGCAAAGCGCTCTTCAAGCTCCGGAGGCAGGGGAGCCGCTTCAATCCGGGCGCGGATGCTGTCCAGAATGGCAGAAAGCCCGTCACGATCCTCACTGTCAATGCCGGCCAGCAGGGCGTTGAGTTCCTTGTCCAGCCCCTGGTGGGTGATGAAGCGCTGAAAGGCGGTTATGGTAACCGCAAAACCCCTGGGCACCGGGATGCCGGCCATGCTTTGCATCTCGCCCAGGTTGGCGCATTTGCCGCCAACCCAGTCCACCATGCTGGCGTCGATCTGTCTCAGATCCAGGGTCAGGCTCTGGCAGGCGACGTCGCAACTGACCTCCTCGCCGATCACCCGCTGCAGTTTTTCCGCTATCCTGTTCACGGCCTGCGACAGCCCGGCATAGCGGCCAGCGTGCATGGCGCTCAGGCTGACAGCCATGCGCCGGGTGAGTTCAATGGCCTTGAGGGCGGTGCGGTGCACATATAACTGGCCGAAAAGGGATTTGCCGCCGAGTTTGAGCTCGATTTCGGCCATGATGTCGCCAAGGGCGGCATTGGCGTCCAGAAGCTTGCGAAAGCGGGCGTAACGCTTGCGGAAGTTCTTGACCACGCTTTTGTCGCTGTGCGTTTTCTGGGCCGCGCGTCCGGCAAAAAGGCGGTCGATGAGAGTAGCCCAAGCCATAATGGGTGCCTTTGTCTCAAGGATGCAATGGCCGCCAGGGCCTGTTCACGCCGGGGCCTGTCAACACTACGGCCCTTTTGTTCTCTGCCAAGGAGAAAACCATTTTACGGAGGGAGTGTACCCTTACGCTGCCCGGCGGAAAAATTCGGCTCGGGCAAAAGTCAAGGGCCATAGTGTTAACAGACACTACTGCGCCCTCTTTATGAGCACGTAACGCGTGCCCGGGCCCGCGCCTATGCGGGTGAGAATGCCCATATCCACCAGTTCGCGCAAGTCGTTTTGAGCGGTGCGGGCCGACACGCCCTTGCCGGCAACATCCTCGTACTGGGCGCGGGTGATCTGCCCCTGTTCGTTGATGTAGCTGAGCGCAAGCGCCTGCCGCTCGTTGAGCTGTGTACCTGCCTGATACAGGCGTTCGGCTGAAGAGGCAAGAGGGGCGGTAGCCGCTGGCCGGGCTCCGGTCCAGTCCCCTTGCACGAAAGCAGGGGGGCTCCCGGCCCGGCTGCCGTCGTTGCTTCCGGACCTGGCTGCGGAATCCCGGCCGTCCGTATACGGCGGCGCTACAGCGCCGGTTTGGGGAAAGGGAATGATGGAGGACTGCCCGATTACGTAAGCGGCGGAAAAGCCCTGTTCGGCGCCTCTTTCCGCAAAGGCCCGCATGGATTCGGGTAAGGGCGCGCCAGCCTGCGTGGGCGCGGCATCCTGTTTGGCCTGGGGGCGCTGCTGTTCTTTCGCTTGCGTGCCGTCCTGCTGAAGCGCCGGGGTAAAACTGTCACGCGGCGGCGCGGGCCAGATCTGCTCCGCCACATGTTCCGGTCCGGAAAAGGCGGAGTCCCGCTCAAGCGGGCCTGCCGGCAGGCCGGAAGCTTGCCCCCTTTCTCCGGCAGGCGGGGCGGCCTGGCTGGCCCTGCGCGGTTCGGGCTGCAGGAGTTTTTCAGCCAGAACTTTTGGCGCCAGCGGTTTGGCGTAGGTCCGGAAGGCGTCCTGCTCAAGGGAGATGTGCTGGCGCAGGATCAGATCCCCTTCGACAAAGGCCATGGCCCGGGTCAGGCAGTTCTTGAATTCGCGCACATTGCCCGGCCAGTCATAGGCGGCCATGACCTCAAGGGCCCCGCGCGACAGGCGCGCTTCGCCCCTGCCCAGGGTTTGCGCGGCCTCATGTATGCAAAATGCGGCCAGTTCCGGGATATCTTCCTTGCGGTGTCTGAGGGGGGGGGATTCGATGCTGATGATGGCCAGGCGGTAGTACAGATCCTCGCGGAAGGTTCCGGCCCGCACGCATTCACGCAGGTCCACATTGGTGGCCGCCACAACCCGGGTATTGAAGGGGATTTCCTCATCCGTACCCAGGGGGCGTATTCTGCGCACCGACAGGGCGCGCAGCAGGGCCTGCTGCACCTTCAGGGAAGCGTTGGCGATTTCATCAAGGTGCAGGGTGCCGCCGTCCGCCGCGAGAAAAGCGCCTTTGCGGTCGCCCTTGGCCTCGGTGAAGGCGCCTTTCACATGCCCGAACAGGGCGTCGAGAAGCAGGTTTTCGTCCAGCGCGCCGCAGTTGATGGAGATATAAGGCCCCTTGCTGCGCGAACCGGCCTTGTGGATGGCCGCCGCGATCAGCTCCTTGCCCGTGCCGGTTTCGCCCCAGACCAGGACGTCGGTGCCGGCCTTGGCGGCCTTGTGCACCAGATCGCGCACTTCCCGGATCAGGGCGCTGGAGCCCACAAGCCCGAATTCAGCCTCGGGCAGAGGCTTGGCCAGGGGCTGATGCAGATCCACGGGGAGGCGCGAACGGGCGTTGTGCATCTCCCTGTTCAGCCGTTGCAGATCGTTCTGGGTGGACAGGGCGCCGGAGATGATGCTGTTCACCGCCGCCTGCAGCTTTTGCTGCTCCTCGCTGGCTGGATCGCCGCCGACAAAGGCCAGTTCTCCGCTTTCGCTCATGCGTGAGAGTTCATGGGCCATACGCCGGATGGGTGAGGCAAGTTTCCGGCTGACGCAGAAGGCAAGAACAATAAAGAGCAGGATGGACGCCACAATGACGGCCATGGAATAATTGGCGAAACGGAAAAAGGCGGCCATGGGCAGCGAGGAGGTTTCAAAAAAGGCCAGTCCGCCCACCACAAGGGACGGCGCATCGGCGGAAGGGGAAAAAAAGACCGGAGCAAAGCACAGATAGCCGGAAGCGCCCATCTGGGCCGAAATGTATTTGCCCGAGGGCGCTTCTTTGGAGCCGTAACGGCCGTCCATGACCTCCGTTACCATGTGCCAGTAGTCTTCATGCGCCGCCCAGGGGCGAAAGGCTGCGTCATAACCAGCCCGGCCCAGGTCACCGGTATAGCCCTGGCGCGACAGGTCCGGCAAAAAGCTCTTGCCCTTGACTCCGTTCATTTCAAAAATGATCCAGCCCCGGACGTCAAAGTAAAAGGCCAGTTGCACGTTGCCATCCTTGGCGGCGGACTGCATGGCCGAGCCCGGCTGCATAAGGGTCGCAAGGCGCTGCTGCAGATCCTCCACGCTTATGCCAAGCACAAGGATGCCCGAACCGTCCTCAAGTTCAAGGGCCATGCGCATGACCGGCTCCCTGCCGGCCCTTTCCTTTGTTTCGCCCGGGTCGTCGAAGTAGACCACGGGATAGAGGGAGGCGGCGCCCGGGCGCAGGGTCTGGGTGTTTATCTGCTGAAAAGGAGAGTAGGGGCCGATGGAGGCTTCGGCCAGCCCGAGTTCTTTAAAGCCCCTGTCATCGCGCAAGAGGAGAAAACCACCGCCGCTTCTTGATTTGAAGCCGATTTCACGTACCAGCTCGGTATTGTTCTGGAAAAATAGCGAAATGTTCTGATGCAGTGTTTGCGCAATAATTTGATCGCTTTGTGCAATGCGCACAAGACTGTCACGCAATTCCCGCAGGGTTTGCTGCGTGCGCTCGGCCTGCACTCTTGCTTCAAGCAGAGGCACTGTTTCAATGGATTCGTGCAGGGTGACCGAGGCCGCCTTGTAACCCAGCCAAGTGCCCGCAAGCACAATCAACACGCCAAAGGGGATGATGAGAGCGGCAAATCGCATGGCCAGGGGCCAGTCGGACATTTTCCGCCCCATGCGAAAACCCCTGCCGGGGGGAAGAGGAATCGCGAAACGCATAGCTCCTCCATCGCGCAAAAGGAACAATCGTGAAACTGCGGAGTCGTTTTGACAATTGCATAATTAAAAAAAAATAACAAGTGAAGATTTGTAGTTAGCTATCGCGAAATGCGAAATGGCATGGACATTGCTCTTATTTTCACAAGCATTGGACGCCTGGCGTCCTCGTTGTTCGGAACGAAACAACCCAAAACCTTTTTTTTGTAACCGGAGGACTACATGAAGCGCATCAGAAAGTTGTGGTTCCTGGCAGTGGCTACCTGCCTGTGGATGTTGCCCGCTCTGGCCGCTTCCGCGGCAGGCGGCGGCGGCGCCCCCATTGTCATCGTGTCCGATACCCGCAAACTTGACGGTATCATGCGTTGGTGGGGCAGCCTGTATAATGAAAGCCACTTGCAGTTCACCCTGCTGACCGTCGTGCTGATCCCCGTGACGGGCTGCATTTTCGGCTTCATCGCCGACATCGTCATGGGCTGGATCGGTATCGACCTTACCAAGCGTAAAGTCCACGAACATTAATCAGGCTAAGGACAAGGAGGAAGATTTATGGATTGGCTGTATCTCTTGATGCCCATCTCGGGCGTTTCGATCTTCTGGCCCGGCCTGATTATTCTTGGTGTGGGCGTTGGCATCATCGGCGGTTTCTTCGGCATGGGCGGCGCCTGGATGGTTACCCCCGGCCTGAACATTCTTGGCTTCCCCATGGCCTTCGCCATCGGGACCGACATCGCCCATATGGCCGGCAAGTCGCTTATCTCCACCCTGCGGCACGGCAAGTTCGGCAACGTGGACTACAAATTGGGCGTCATCATGCTCATCGGCACCGTTGTCGGCTTTGAAGTGGGCGCGCAGATGGTCATGTGGCTTGAGCGCATAGGGAACATCAACATTATCGTGCGCTGGATCTATATTCTGCTCCTGGCCTTCATCGCCTGGATGGTCTTTTATGATCTGCACAAGCGCGTTCAAAAAGAAAAGGCCGCCAAGGCGCAGGGCGAAGTGCTCGACAAGATGGCCACAGGCGTCAACTGGGCCCAGGCCTTGCACAAGATTCACATTCCCCCCATGGTCAACCTCAAGGTATCCGGCATTTACTGCTCCTTGTGGCTGCCCGTTACCGTGAGCTTCCTGACCGGCTGGCTTGCAGGCATCCTCGGCATCGGCGGGGGTCTTATCCGCATGCCCGCCCTTATCTACCTTGTTGGCTGCCCCACCCACGTGGCTGTCGGCACCGACCTCTTTGAAGTTATGATTTCCGGCCTCTATGGCGCGGGCACCTATACCTACAAGGGCCGCACCGAACTCGTGGCCGCCATGGTCATGCTGGTCGGCGCCGCTATTGGCGCCCAGATCGGCGCTGTGGCCACCAAGTACATCCAGGGCTACGGCATCCGTATCGCCTTTGGCATCTGCGTCATCGGCTGCGCGCTGTCCATCATCATGAAGATGATCCAGCCCCTCATGCCCAACCTGACCACTTTCCTCGACAATTCGTCCACAGTGCTCATTCTCGGCCTCGTGTCGGGCATGTCTCTTTACATCTTCTACCAGATGGTCAAGGGCGTGAAGAACGAGCTGGCAGAAAAGAGAGCCGGGGTCCAGTAATGGCTTTCGGGCAAAAATCAACAATAAAGGAGTGTAAATCTATGGTGCGCAAAATTCTGCCCATGCTCCTCGTTCTTATAGGCCTTGGCCTCGTCGGTTGCGGCAACTACGGCGAAGTGGAGCAGGGACGCGTGGTAAAATGGGACCCGGAAGCCAAGCCCCCTAAAGTATGGATCGTGCCGGATTCAAATACGATAGAAGGCAAACCTCCCGTATACGACAAAGTGCCGGCGGACGTTTTTGAACTGCCCACGGACACGGCCGAAAGAGGCGCGGATCCCTTTGCCGCCCTTCGCGTGAACCTGGATGTGGAGCGCAAGATCATCACCATGTATAACCTGGAATCCGGGGCCCTTGAAAAGCTGCCCTTTGAGGTTGTCAAGGACGACACGGGGGTGAGCGTGCGCCGCAAGCACCCGCTGGTTTATGACACGACGACCGGCAAGGAGCGCGAGTTCCCGGTTATTGATGACGCTGAAAAGACCATCACCATCTATTCCCGCCGCCAGGAACGCCTGACCACCATCAAGCTTTCCGATACCGACTTTGCCAAGTACGAGGGCAAGGAATGGGATGCCGGTGACGAAGTACGCGTGTATTACAAAGAAAAGGGCAAGTCCCTGCGCTTCATGAACGTCACCAAGACCGACTTCTCCAGAAGAAAGTAAGTCCTTCGCAAAATTGCGCGGCAGCTCACACAGGGCTGCCGCGCGCAGTGTGCTTGAAAAAAAACGAAAAATCCGCTAGAATCAACCAGCCACGGGAGGGGCGGACGGGTGGCATGAGCCACAACAGGGCGCACGGCCGGTCTTAGAACAGGGCAGGCCCCTTTGCCACACCCCGACCAGGCTTATTTTCACAGGAGCTTGCCATGCAAAGCAGTACCTTCCCCCCCTCGGCTTCCCCGGCGCAAGGGGGCATGGCGCACGACGCGCAGGATGAACAGCACGGTGAGGGCGGATACGGACAGGCGCAAAAGGTATCGCTCAGCACCAGCCCGCGCATGCGCCTTTTTGCCATAGGCGTCAACCTGCTGGTCCTTGTCGAGCTCTTTGTGGCCATGTTTTTTGCCTCGCAGAACCAGGCCACCCTGACTCCGGTATTTTTCAAGATTTTCTTCAGTCTGCTGGTGCCGACCATTATCGGAGCCATCGTGGGCAGACGCCTCATAGCCAGGGCGGAGCGATGAGCGAAGAAGCCAGCCCAAGCGAAACTGCCGGCGGTGAAACGCCTTCCCTTGCTCAAAGCAAGGCGCTGCTTGCCCGCTCCCGGTTACTGGGGCGGGTAAGCGCCGTTATTTTCTTTATTGCGGCCCTTGCGGTGGTCGACGCCCTGCAAACGCTCATGCGGCATGAATTCAACCGCATCGAACTCATCCCGGGTGAAAGCGTGCTGGTCTCAGGCATGCTTCCGTCCGAAGTCAAATCGCACGAGCAGATAGAATTTACCATTGCCGGTGATGAATGCCTGCGTTTTGTGCCCCGGGAAACCTACAAGGGCTTCTGGATGGGCGGGCATATGTGGCGGGCCGAACTCAGCGCCGGCAGCGATTGTCCGGAGGGGCGCAGCACCATAACCGTGGTTGACATAGTGCAGCCCCCGGCGCAGGATGGAGAAAAGCAAAACTTTGATGACCGGGACCGCTCCATCCTCTTTGGCGGGCAGCAGAATCCGGCCCTTGTTTTCGGGGTGACCGTGTGGGCAGACGACGCGGCGCGGCGCAATGCGGATACCTCAATCTTTCGAAGGTACACGGGCTTTCCCGCATTCGGAGTCGCCGCCTTTTGCGTCATTCTTGCCATTATTGCCGGCATAGCCAATTGGCTGATATTCTCGCGCGCGGAAAAGGCCCTTGCCCTGCACGACATGTTCTTTGTGCACGGGATCAAGGAGCTCAAAGGAGATGAACGCACGGGTCCGGGGCCGGCCCCTGTGGGTTACCGGGCGTCATTCGCCAGGGTGGGGCGGCCTTTTGTGTTTGGCGACCCCATTGTCCTGTACGATTCACACGGCAGGGAAGCGGCCCGGGGCAATATCATGGAAGTGGACCGCTTCAAGGCCCATGCGCTGTTTCCACGGGACGGAATACGCCCGGCCTACGGATGGCTTGCGGGGCGCGTACAAGATTAGGTCCGGACGGTCGACGCCGACCGGGGCCTTGACAGGCCTCGGGGCCGCGTCAGGTGTGCATGACGTAAGGAACCAAGGGAGTGCTCATGGCTGCTACTGCTGGCGAGGTGCCCAAAAAATACCGCAGGTTACGTTACGCAATTTTTGCCGCCATCTTGTTTTTCGCCATTATCCCCATGCTTGTGGTCGGTGTCGTTATCCCCATGCAGTTTACCGGCCTGTATTACGACAAGACCGTGCGTGAAGTTGAGAACGTGGCGCGCAGCAAGGGGCGCACCATCGACGTGTTTTTTGAGGAGCGCATCTCGCAGTTGAAAAGCCTGGCCGGCCTGAACAGCTATGAAGTTCTGATCCGCCCCGGCCGCCTGGCCGAAGTGCTGCGCTCGCTCAAGACCAATTCCCAGTCCTATGTCGACCTCGGCGTCATTGACATGGAAGGCAACCACGTCGCCTATGCCGGCTCCTATGACGTCAAGAGCGTCAACTACAAGGATGAAGCCTGGTTTGCGGAAGTGCGCCGCAAGGGCGTGTTCATCAGCGATGTATTTCTCGGTTTTCGTCAGTTTCCGCACATCATCATCGCCGTAATGCAGGAAGAAGGCGATCGTTCGTGGATCTTGCGCGCAACCATCGATTCCGCCGTGTTTACCTCCATAGTGCAGGCCAGCCGTCTTTCCGCCAAGGGCGACGCCTTTGTGGTGAGCAGGGACGGGCACTTGCAGACCGAGTCCCTGCTGGCCGGCGATCTGATGGAAAAGGTGGATATCTCCTGGCCGCGCAAGGGCGAAGAGACCATGGTCGACCCCATTCGCGGCAAGGAGATGCTGCTGGCCAAGGTGGCGTTGGACAAGGTTCCCTGGATGCTGGTGGTGGCCGAAGACTCGGCCGAACACCTGTCGCTGCTTTCGCGCGCGCGGACCATGGCTGTGGCGATCATCCTGCTGGGCCTCGGCGCCCTGTGCGTGGGCACCTGGCTTACGGCGCGTCTGCTGATCAATCAGCTGATCTCCGCTGACAGGGAAAAGGCGGCCTACGACGCAAGCCTTTTGCAGGCGAGCAAGATGGCCGCCCTTGGCAAGCTGGCCGCCGGCATAGCGCATGAAATCAACAACCCGCTGATGCTCATCCGCGAACACGCGGGTTGGGTTCGTGACCTGCTGGAAGACGAAAAACCGGAGAAGATGACCCACCACGCCGAGATGCAGAACGCGGCCATCAAGGTCGAGCAGAACGTGGACCGGGCCAAGAACATTACCCACCGGCTCCTGGGCTTTGCCAGACGCATAGACCCGGCTACCGAGAGTCTGCCCCTGAACCCCATAGTGGATCAGGCCATCGCCTTTTTGCAGAACGAGGCGAACTTCAGAGGCATCGCCATCGAGCGGGATTTCACGGATGAGGATTTGCGCGTGTCCACGGATGTGGGCCAACTGCAGCAGGTGGTTTTGAACATCCTGGATAATGCCATAGACGCCGTGAACAAGGGCGGCAGGGTCATGGTCTGCACCCGGCTGCTTCCCGACGGGCATGCGGCCATTACTGTGCACGACAGCGGCAGCGGCATACCGGAGGAGCGCATCGAACAGATCTTTGACCCCTTCTTTACCACTAAAAAAGTGGGCGAAGGCACGGGGCTTGGTCTGTCCATCTGTTATTCCATCATGGAAGGCCTCGGCGGGCAGATAAGCGCCTGCAACCACCCGGACGGCGGCGCGGAGTTTACCATCATCCTGCCCCTGAGCGGAGAAAAATAAACGCCGCCCGGGGCATCCCCCTTGCCCGACTGTTTGGGAAGCGCTGATTAATTCACCGAGAAGTCCCCTACTTTCCGTCCCTTTTGCGCAGGGATTCTATGGGCTGCGCGCTTCTTTTTTCTTCCGTCTTCTTTTTTCCGCTTCCAGCGGAAATAGGGAATTTGGGGGCTCAGCCGCCATCGGAGCAGCCTGTGTTCCGAGTGCCGTCTTCACCTGGAGAATCGCGGTTTACGTAGGCGCCAAGGGCGATCAGGCAGGCCAGAACAAAGCCCGTGATTGCCAGAACCGACCATGCTTCCATGATTTCTTTCCTTTTGTATGCTTCCGACAGCCAAAGGGGCGGCGCCCCTTTGGGCAAGCGCCGATTTATGGTCTTTTTGCCCTTTGTCTGTGCCCTGCTTCAAACAGGGCCCGTCCCGTGCGAAGCTCATGCATGGTATTGATACAATCGCTCCGCCCTGGACTCGTCTTCCTTGCCAGAGAACAAAAATCCTTATTACTCGCCGATCTGGATGCCCGATGTATGGTAGCCGGCGTCCACGAATAAAGTCGTGCCCGTGATGCCATCGGCAAGGGGGGAGCAGAGGAACATGGCCGCGTTGCCGACCTCGTCGATGTCCACATTTTTGCGCAGGGGCGTAAACTTTTCAATGTGGCTGAGGATCTTGCCGAAGCCGGAGATGCCGGACGAGGCAAGGGTCTTTATCGGCCCGGCGCTGATGGCGTTGATGCGGATGCCGTTTTTGCCCAGGTCGTAGGCCAGGTATTGGATCGAGGATTCCAGGGCCGCCTTGGCCACCCCCATTACGTTATAATTATTGATGTGCTTTTGCGCGCCGTAATAGGTCAGGGTAAGCACCGAGGCATTTTCACTGAGGCTTTGCTCAAAATGTCTGCACAGGGCCACCAGGGAATAGGCCGAAATATCCAGAGCCAGGGAGAAGCCCTGGCGCGACGTATCAATATAGCGGCCCTGCAGATCGTCCCGGTTGGCAAAAGCCACCGCGTGCACCAGAATATCGGCCTGCCCGAAGTGCTTTTTGACAGTGTTTACGGATTCGGCAATTTCCTCATCTTTTGTCACATCACAGGGAAAGGTGAAGGCCGCGCCAAGCTCTTCCGCAATGGGCTCGACCCGCTTGCGCAGGGCCTCGCCCAGCCAGGACAGGGCTATTTCCGCGCCCTGGCTCCGAAAGGCCTTGGCGATGCCGTAAGCAATGCTCCTGTTGTTGGCCACTCCGAAAATAACCGCTTTTTTCCCTGTTAACAGCATGCTCATCTCCT
>JAJDJN010000004.1 GCA_030267245.1 Desulfovibrio sp. OttesenSCG-928-A18 | reverse complement strand
TGCCCTGCGCCGCAAAGACCGCTTCTTCCATCAACTGCCGCTGAGCCGTAAGCATGGCGGCGACAGGTTCCCAGGATTCCGCATTGGACAGAATGCGCCGCGTCATTTCCGGCACGTCAACACCCTTGGTTGCCGCCAGGGCGCGGACAAAAAGCGCATCGGCATCCGGGTCCGATTGCAACTCGCGCGCCTGCGTGGCCTGGCGCTCCCAGGACAAAACCTCGGTCAGAGGATAGCCCGCCTGGACGTAGGACATGACGGACTCATACCCGGCGTTGATTTCGGCCAACTTCGCCGTGCGCAGTTCTTCCAGGGGCAGCAGGCATTGCCCTGTGGGCAACCCGTAAAAGGCGACGGTCTTGCGCAAAAAATCCAGGTCCGCCGGCACTTTTCCGCCGTCCGGGCCGTCCATCATAAGGTCCGTGACTACGGCCCAATCCGGAATGCTTGTTACCCAAGCCAGTTCAGCGGATCCATATATCGCGCCAGTGTCGATTTTCCAGTAATATTGGTCCATATACCCCCCTACGAGTACTGTACGGTGCTTGCAGTGCCGTCAATGGTGCCGGGGAAGAACTGGGGGCCGCCGCCTATCGTCCGCGCGGACGCCCCTTCATTCAGCTGATAACGCTTCCCGGTAACTGTACCGCTTATTATCGGCATAGTGGCATTCCGGTTGAAAGATGACCCAGATAGCCCACGTAAAGTCACATCTGTAATGCCGTTCATTTCCGTATCACTGCCAAGCCATATTACCCCGCCGTCGTTCATATGCAGGATGGAGCCAGCCCACTGGTTCCCATCAGCCTGCGCAAGAAAATCGCACCCGCCATTGATGGTCAGGGATCCCCCGGCAATCCGGCACAGGGATTTTGTACCCGTCACATAGTCCTGGGACCCGTAAAATTGGCACGACACGTTTTTTACACTCAAGGCCACCCCCGGGTTCAGAAACATGGTGGTATGCTGGCTTTGGGACCCGGAAGCCAGCATACGCAAGGTAAGGTCTGACATAGAAAAACTTCCGGCCGACGGCATGGACCCTACCACGCTACCGCCAATCCTCTCCAAAACCGTGTCCCCTTTTCCACTGCCGATTATAGATATAGCACCTGTTGTATTTGAATGTTTTGGCAGGTTTATAGGTCCATATATTCCGCCAGACAAGTTTATCCGCGCGGCATATTTGCCCAAATTGAAGTTCGATGCGACGTACTCAAGGGCGTACTGCGCCGTCTTGAAGGCACGCCCCCATGACAGACCATCCCTGTTTTGCGAATCGTCAACGCCATTTGCCATATCGACATACCAATCTGTCGATTTTGACAGCCAGATCGGCACATGGATGCTTTTCAACATCTCTTCAAACTTGTCAGTCGGCATCTGACTGAAATCTATCGCCAATGCGCCGTTTTCATCAAAAACCAGCCCGGTGCCGGTTTGAACGGCCAAGGACAAAAGCCCGGCTTCATCAATATCCAGCCCGTCACCAATACGCACCACGCCAAGACGAACCCTGGACGCTAGCCGGATATAGACTTCGAGCATCTGCCGGGCCAGGTTGCGCAGAACAGGCGTCATAACGCCGCCCAGATTCACCAACTGGTTTTCACCGCCGTTGACAAACACCGACAATTTGTCGGCATTGGCTATCAGTATCGCCCCGGATTCTTTAAGGCTTACAATCACCTCATCCAGCGGCGTTGTGTTGCAACATTGTGACATGGCTACCTCTTGTACGTTTCAATCAGTCCTGAAAAAACGGCGGCAAGTCCGTGGGCATGATGGTTATGCCGGCCATGCTTGCGACAAGGCCGGAGTAAATGATGTTGGTTTCCGCAAGGCCTTTTTCAAACGCCCGGATCTGGCAGGGCGAATTTTCCATAAGCGCCGCCATATCCTCGGGGCACAACAGGTGTCGCTTCTGCACGTCCAGGGACAGGGTATATTGCGTGTGACATGTGCCCAGGATTGATGCGCTTGGGTGCTCCCTGAACCTCACCGTGTGGTGCTTTATGCGCCCCGCAACCATCACCGGCAGTTCAAACCATGTCGCCCCGCCGTGCAGCGCGTGATACTCGAACGCCTCAAAGACAGCGGCCAGATCCGGCGGGAGAATCAGCGAGCACTCCAGCGTCGTTTCGTCCGTGTCGAACTCCGTGCGGTAGACACTGCCGATTTCCATGTCGGTCTTCGTCCGACGATCCACGGGCTGATAGCCGTATCCGCTACGCTGCGGATGCGGCATATACTTAGGCCATACCAGGCGTCCGTTCTCGTCGTAGAATGTGTAATCTCCATTTGCCATTGCGCTATACCGCCACGTCAAATTCGTCCGAAATCTCGAAGCCGCCCTGCCATACCACCCATGACGATTGCTGGCTCACGCGCACCGTTGCCACGCGGAACCATACCGCGTCATAGGCCACCGGGATCTGCACGGTGTTCCCGTTCACCCTTCCGTACCGCGTCCAGTTGACGCCGTCCGCGCTGGTGGCTATTTCGTAAGCTGTGGCACCGGGCACTTCTTCCCAAGTCGCCGAAAGTAGGCCGCCCTGCGTCGTGTCATCCGTCAGGCCCACTCGCAAATTGCCGGGGACCGGAAGCGCGTCATAGTTGGGAAGTTCTCCACGATATTCCCACGGCGGTGTGGGCAGGGCGTCATATGCGTTGATTTTATCGCTGTCGTTGATGCAGGTGACGCGATAACGATAGGTACTGACCGGCGCCAGGGAAGTTATGATATAACGCTCTGGTATCTCTTCCCCTTCCTGTATCGTCCATACTGTGGGGATCTGGTCGTTGCCCACACTCAGCCATTCAAAAGGCGACTCAAGCCCCTGGTTCATCAGGACGGCATAATCCTCCGGGTCAAAGCGGGCCCTGTCGCAGTCAACCCAAAGCAGCTTGACCGGCCCCCAGGGGGTTCCGTCCGGGCGGTTCAACGCCATGTACAGATTCTCAGCTTCCTCGGGAATGCGGGAGGCAACATCGCGGTCCAGTTGCAGGATTAGAGACTTGCTGTCCCACCATGTGAACGTCCCCGACACCATGCTTTCCAGGGTTGGGTGCGTCAGGCTGATCACGTCGCCGATGTTCAAAAGCCTGCCGACGCCTTCCGTCTCAAACTCGCACCCCAGGCGGCGCCAACGGTTGCAGGCGGCATAGAACAAGCCCGTCTTGAAGGCGTGGTCCCGGTTGCAGATGCCGAGATATTGGATCGTGGCCGCCTTCTCGCTTTCTCCGTCCGAAAGCTGGCAAGGGACATCCCGCTGGAGATACCCGACCTCTTCATCCAGGTATTCAACAACTACATGGTCCGGATTGTCTTCGTCATGGGTGTTGTACGTCGGGACAAAGCTGCCGCGTACAATATCGTAGGGTGTGAATATGTGCCGTACCGGGCGGTTTGCCTGGTCGTATACGAAGGACAGTGTAGTTCCGACCAGCCGTGGAGCGACCCTGTACCCGACACACATCTCCACAAGCAGCGCCCACACCTTATAGGCACCGTCAACCCAGGCGTCGAAATACCAGCCGTTCTCCTGAAGGATCTCGTCAATGCGCCAAAGGGTATCAAGGTCTATTTCCTTGTCGGTCAACCCTCCGCCGTGCACGTCTTTGCATACGTCCGAGATGGCCGCCGCCCATGAGCGGGTCGCCACCGGCTCGCTCCATGTCTTTGTCTGCCTGTCGTACAGCGGCAGCTTGGCGGTCTGGACGACGGAAAAATTATTGGACGCCGCTTGACTCAAAACGTTCGTGGCCTTGATCTTGATTGCCACAACCGTCTGGTCGTAGGTCAGGGAGCCGGGGATAATGCCTACAAGGGCCTCCCACTTGATCGTCTCTATACCCCTGTTGTCAGTCCGCTTGTTGGATGTGCGCCTGACCCGTCCTTCATAGCGCCCCGGCTCCGTGGCGATGGTTTCCGTGTAGCGCAGCGCGGTCAAAGTCCCTTCCGAGTAGGTCTTGGTCAGAACCGTTTCCCATTCGCCAATGGGGTTGCCGTAGTCGTCGATTGCGCGATGCTGAATTTCAATCCCCACCGAGTGGTTTCGCAGCTTGCCCGAGCTATTGTAGCGTCCGAGACCGCCTTCAAACACAAAATTATACTTCGCCTCGGAAATCCGCGTGCCTGGCGAATTGATCGGGAACGGGCCGATCCAGTCGTGACCGGCCTGATTCGGCGCAAGCAGTTCTTGCGAAGCCACGTTAGAGCTTGGCTCCACGTTGTCGGGGAAAAGAGTCACCGTGCCGCCGGGCTCGGTAACCTGCACACTAATCGACGCGCCGATGGAGCTTATATTGCCAAGCACCACGGTTTTGTGGTTTGGTGTGCTGTATATTTGCCACCCGACTGTATATGTTGATTCGTCCGGGATTACAGAGGTATTCCGCACCCGGACCTCCCACCTTCCGAAGCCGGGCGCTTTGCCGCTCAAAAGCTGCGTGAACGGGGACAAAGTAGCCTTGGTCACTGTAGCGGACGCCAGGGGCAACCATTCCGTAGCGCCTACCTCCCGATATTCAGCCTCGATGCTGGCTGTGGCGTTTTGCGCTCTCCACCCGCTTATGTCTTCGCCCGTCTCCTGGTTTGTGTCTTCGTAATAATAAAACGTGCACAGGCCATCCGGGAAATTCACAGTGATGTTCATCGTCAGGGCATCGTTCTCCGTGGCCTGATACGGCCCGTACCAGTCGCCGCCGTCCGCCACCGCAACGATCTGCACATTGATCGTGTTGGTGTACTGCTCCCCGGCTTCAGATGTCAGGGCTGACTCGATGAGCTTCCCGTCTTCCCAGAAAACAACGTCGCCGAAAGTGTAGCTATGTTGCTCATACGGCCCGCGCCCGCATCCATACACACCATGCCAGTACATCTCGTTGCCAATGTACAGCGTCCATTGTTTCGCAACGATATCAGGCACAATGCGCATGCGCCCGAAGCCCTTTGGCACGACCTGTCCGAGACGGGCCTGGTTCCCCGTGCCGTTGATGGAATACGTCGGTGACGCCTGCTCGGCCTGGAATGCGCCGGTTTGCCCGGACGGAGTGCCAAACAGCATCCCGCTGACAAGGCTGCCGACGAGGCCGATGCCTGCGGCTGCCGCCCCTCCCCATCCGGCGAGGGCGCTGCCAACAGCGAAGGGGCCGACTTGGGGCACGGCAATCATCGCCGCCATCATGGCGATGGCGAACACGGCCTGAAGGGGGTTGCTGCCGCCCCCGCCGTTCATTGGGATCTGCGCGATAACCAGCAGATCGCCGTTTTGCAGACTCGTCTTCTCCCAGTCTTCATGCAAAACATAGTTGTCGTCGCCAAAATTCAACATCGCCACGACAGGACTCGGGCACAGCCCGGGAGCAACCCCATGCGCGGCGGCAAATTCTTGGATCGTGGTCCCCGGGTCAAGATCCCAGACGGATACGACCTGCGTACCGCACATAATAACAGCGCGGGGGGCCAAAACTTGCTGGCTTGTGCCCGGCATCATGCGCATGTCCGCGCCTCCTCAAGGGCCGTGAAGCGCAGCCATGTCATCGATTTAAACACGCGGGCAAGCAACTCCGCAGGCGGATGCAGGCAGACCGGCGTGCTCTGCTGGCAGTGCATGACCATCAGCCCGTCAATGGTGTCGACGGCGATGCCGACGTGCCGCTGGTAATTCCTCTCCGCGCAGTAAACAACGTCGTATTCGCGCGGAATTTCGTCAGAGCCAAGCCGGCGCAACCCAAAATACTCGGGTCTGCCTATGGCCCTGACGCATTGCAGCGTATTCAGCGGGTCAACCAGAATTTCCGGAACTTCTAGGCCCCAGCGTGTCTTCATGACATGCCGAACGAGCTCGCCGCATGTGAAAGAATGCGGCGGGTCCGGGGGGGTTGCCCAGGGTTTGCCAAGGTATTCATGGAACCATGGTGGTGTAGGTATCATCACCGCCCCCTCACCAGGCCGGGATACCCGCCGGCAGTGTATAGATACCCGTAAGAGCGTTGCGTCCATCCGAGCACCGCGCCCGTAAAGACGATTGTCGACCCTTCCTTTTTCGGACTCATGATTTTGATGCCGTGGCTCACCTGGCCGGGGCCGTTGTCGCTTTCCCCCTCCCCTCGAACGTAATCCCGGTATATGGCCGTTATCTGACCGCCGTGTATGACAGCGGACCTCAAGTACTTGTGCAGGGTGTCGGCAACGTTGTCCAAGCTGATCTGGAACTCGCCGATACTGTCTGTACTATTGTCGGGCGTGACGATGTTGAACGGAACGCCAATAAAATCCACCACCTGTCCGGGGTTGTACGGCGCGTCATCCTCAAGCCTCAGGGCTATGATGTCCGGCTGGTTGTCCGTTACCGGGTAGCGGCACACGCGAATAGGTTCCGCAAACGACTTGTGGTTAACCTCCAGCGTGTGCAGAATGATCGTGTTGTGCTTGGCCGCTGCGTAAGCTTGCGCCAGGGCTTTGGATTGCGTAGCCACGTCATACCCTCCTCAGGCTACGCATGGCGTCACTGGTGCCGCGTGTCTTGTCGATGGCCCGCGCATAGGGCGACATGCCGCGCATGGCCTTGCCGGCCATACGCGATTCAACCTGATCAACAATCATGTCGATGCTGATGTTCCCAAAGGCGTCTTGCGAGGCCTGCGCGGTAACTTCAGCACTGCTGTTATTGTGCACCTGGATGCTGACCTGCACAGGGGCTCTGACAGTGGAGTTCCCGGTCATGCCCACGGCGCTCACGGCCAGATCTCCCCGGCTGTCGCGCACAAGCGGCATGACGGCTTCACCGGGAGAGCCGGCTTTTTCGCCCATCATCCCGACGCCGGGGATGCCGCCCTTGGCGAAGGCAAAAAGAGTGGGTTTGTCAACTATCGAGTTGGTATACCGGGATAGTCCGGAACCGGCATAAAAGGTGTTACCCTTGGCGGAAGGGACCACGTACCCGGACAAGTTGGGCGTGGAGTACCCGCCTGTACTCAGGGGGCCAGAGTATGACCCGCCGGTAAAGGAAGACGCCATGCCGCCAAACAGCCCGCCCAGCGCCGAACTGAGCCCACTGGCCAGCGGGCCGGTGATGCCCTGCCGGATGGCGATGCGGGCCAGGTCCGCGATAATGGAGTTCGCCAGTTCGGTAAAACTCAGCTTGCCCCTGGTGACGAAATTGACCAGGGCATCTTCCATGCCGGAAAAAGTGCTGCCTACCAAGTCCTCCATGTTTTTTGCGGCATCCATGGCGTCGAGGGCGTAGTCTTTGAAAGCCCTTGCCATGCCGTCCGCAGCCGTGCGACTGGCGCGCATGATCTTGTCGGCTTTCCATTCCTCCAACTGGACGATATCAACGCCGGCTTTTCTGTAATCCTCGTACTGACGTTGCAGGCTCCGGGAGACGGCATCCGCAGTCAAGCCCGTCATGTCTGCGTATTCCCGCTCAAAGTCCAAGCGGACTTGCATATTTTTCTGGAACTGTTTCTCGTTTTCCTTGGCAGCCATCAGTTCGCCCAGGGCACGGTATTCTTTGAGCAGTTCCTGGGCCTGAACTTTTTGCGCCCCACTGAGCTTTGCAATACCGCGCTCCGCGTCCGCGATATCCTTGTTCAATCTGGAGAGGTAGGTTTCGCCGGCGTCTTCGTGCAGCTTGCCGCGCAGGCCTTCCACTTTGGCGGTCAAGCTGTCGATGGTCCTTTCAATGGAACCAGCCGTGCGACCGGAAGCGCCCGAAGACCCGCGAGAGAGGGATTTGAGTTTTTTCTGGTACACCTCTTCAGCTTGCGCCGCCTTTTTCGCAAGCTGTGCCAGTGCATCGTCGTTGCCTTCCAGGGTAGCCCGCTGGCGCTCGACGTAGTCTTTCATCAGCTTGAGATCGTCGTCCAGCTTCTGCCGCTTGCCGCTGTCGGACTCGTCCGCCCACTTGCCAAGCAACTCGGCGCCCTTCTTGTTATACTCTTGAAAGGCCTTGATATGGCTCGCAAAAGGGGTGGTGCTCTCGGCTTCACCCATCTTTTTCATAAGAGCGACAAATATGGTCAGGGTCTCGTTGATTTCGTCGCCCAGATTTCGCGCTTCCTGCGAATGATACGAAAAACCGCCGTCAGCTTTGGCGAGCTCTTCAAGTTTCATACGCAGATTGCCCAGGCGCAACTCTGCTTCTTTGGCGGAGATGGACTGCTCGTCAAAAAGTTTGACTACCTCTTTGTATTCTTTGTAAAATTCCGTGACTGCCGAGCTCAAAAATTCAATTTCGGCAAAGCCGGATGAGCCGAGAAGTGTTGCATCCATGTCCGACACATCGGTATCGTCAAAGAATGCGAGCAATTCCCTCCTTGCCGCCAGGCGCTCTTTCAGGATGTCTATCTCTTGCTGCTTGAGCGCACGCTGCTCGGCAATGGCCTTGCGATGTGACTCCGTAAGGTGGTTCGTTTCCCCGGTTGTGGCTTGTGCTTCGAGTGCCAGAGCCTTATAACGCTCGGCAATTTCGTCCAGGGTAACACCGTATTCTCTGGCGACCTTGTCCGCATCGGTCTCCGCAGTGGACAGCGCAAATACCCCCACCGTGGCCGCAGTCAGGGCCAAACCCCAGGGGCCGCCGAAAAAGCTAAGAACTCCTCGACCGGCAGCAAGTAACAGGGATTGCGCACCGGCCATGCTACGCGCCGCCACCGTAGCTCGAGCCTGCGCTGCGGTGAGTTGCGCAGTAGCTCTGGAAGCCGCGCCGGTAAGCCCTATGTATTCCCGCTCCGCCTTCGCCAATAGATTAAATGCAAACGCCTGTTCCTTTGACCCCACTGAATTTGCAGCTATATATTTTGCAAGACTCGCGCGAGCCAAAGCTTCTTGCTGGACAGCCAGCGTGGACTGGTGAGACGCTTTAGCAGCATTCAAGTCCGCAGTTATGGCAGCGTTTGTCGCCGTTATTGAATTCTTGACTGCAAGCGCTTTTTCTCTGAAGCTCTTAATAGTCACTCCGATAGCAGCGCTTCTGGTTATTTCACTCCGCGAAGCTATGGCCCCAGTGGCAACGAGACGGGCTGTCGCCGCTTCCGATGCTATAGCAAAGCCTTTATAGCCAAGGTAGGCTACCCCGAGCATTTTTATAGCATCAGCGTTCTCGACCGCTACTGCCACCCCCTTGGCCAGAATACCCGTTACCGCTCCCAACCCTTCGCCAAGAGAACGAAGCGATTGTTTCACCTCTGCCGAACGCAAGGATTCTGCCAGTTCTTTTGCTCCACTGGACAACCCCGCCAAAAAGCCGCCTTCGCCTATCTGCACCTTGGCAAAAGTGAGCTCGTTCATGAGGCGCTGAATTTCGGCACGCGGTGTCTTCATGGCCTCGGCCAGGCCGGGGCCGTAAGCCTTGCGCAACTCTTCCGCAAATCTGGGCAAGAAATCAGCCGAGGCAAGACGACCCGTTTCTACCAGTTTGGAAAACTCCTGCGTGGTCAAGTCCATGGCCTTAGCGCCAAGCTGGAACGCGCCGGGCAACTGGTCGCCCAACTGCCGACGCAATTCTTCCATGGATACGGCGCCCTTCGAAAGCATCTGCTCCAGGGCGTACAGGGCGAGCTTGGTCCGGTCAGCGTTCAGGCCAAGTACCGTAGAGGCCTCGGTAACGGACGTGAAAATGTCGCGCACTTGCGCGGCATCCATGCTCGCTGTCTTGCCTGCGGCGGAAAAACCCTTGAAGCTCTCAGTCAATGCGAAAAAGTCCAGGCCAAGGCGCTGCGATTCATCGCGCAGATACGCAATTTCAGCCCGGGCCCCCTCCGTGGAGCCGGTCAGGGCATAGAAGGTCTTCTGCATGGACGCGAGATCAACGCTGGTTTTGGCGACATCTCGCAGCATATTAATGCTGAGATAGCCCGTTATAGCGGTCTTGAGGCCAGCGAGGGCGCTTTGGTAGGATTGCGCGGCCTGCGCGTCGTTCTTGAAGCGGTTGGCGAGCCCGCTTTTGCCGGCAAGGCCCATACTGCGCTCCAACTTGCGAAACTCGGCGTCAGTGAGACTGGCGGAACGGGCTACCTTATCCAGGAAACGGCTGGCTGCGGAGAGCGCGGTGCCGTCCTTCATGGCCGCATGCAGCTTGGCAAACTCTTTTTCAGTCATGCCGGTGGCAGACTTCATTGCGAGCAGGTCTTTCTCCAGCCGCCCGAAACTCTTGGCAGAACGCTGATAAAACGCTTCCGCCGTCTTCTGGGCTTCTCTCAAGCTCAGATCGAATTGTCTGGTGTCCGCAACAACGGCCGCCTGGATGGTAGAAATGCGATAAGCCATAAGCGCCATACTCCTGCCTGATTATGGCAAAGGTATGGCGCTTATGGCTTAAAGGACAAGGGTGCGGACCCCCATATGGGGGTGGGGTAGATAAATCAAATTATGAAGCAGGAGCCCCCTATTGGGGTGAAGGCTTAATGACTGAGACTCCCCAGCCATTTCTATTGCTTTTGCTTTACCGCCGTTCCTGCCATGCAGACCAACAGCATGCCGTGACCACTCGTCAGTTCGGTGTATGTAGTCTGCATCCCAATAACCATATCAGCCCCCATTTCATGCGCACGGATTTTCAACTTAGCGAGGCAGGCTCCCTCGGCCGCCTGTAACTTATCGCTGTATGTGCTCGACTCCTGACCAAAAAAGTCAGTTAAAGAGGATAGAGCGTGGCTGATTAGGCCAGTACCGAGGGCAACATGGGAAGAGACGATGCCGATGTACGCAAAGTCCACATATTGAGGGCAAATGGTGTACACATTAACACTTGGTACCGCGTCTTGTTTATACTCCTCGGCAACTTTTGCTTCATCGGGAGCCATCTCGCCAGCTTTGATTTGCCCGTAGACAACTTCAGCGCAAGCACGACACATACCATATTCGATGTCGTACCCCTGACTTCTCAGTCTTTCGTTGGCCAACTCGTCTGAGGGTTGATTTTTTCCGAATAGCCTCATGCTGGCACCGCACTTTACACAGTTGGTCACGGTCGTTCCCTCCATTAACTCGTAGGCAATTCGCTGACGCGGCGTGGCGAGGAATCTTGCATCATGTGGGCGAAGACAAAGCTCAGTAGACAAGCCAAGGGGGGGGAATCCGGCTAACGCGGCTCCCTAAGCCCCCTTAGAATAGACAAAGTCTTTTTGCCAACGCCTTCTATAGAGAGAATTTCTTTATCAGAAGACGCTTTTAACCGTTCATAATTTAACAAGCCGGCCAATCCTAAATTCTCAAATGCCTGACGTCTGATCTCCTTGCTTCGTAACAAGCGTATCGCCAAGTCATCTTTTGGCGTGATTCTAAATACTACATTATCGCCCCTCTCCTCAAAACGATATGTTGTTACAATTATTTTAATGCCCCCATCCCCTTGCGCATATTTCCTTCTAACCTCTGCAAGCACCCTGTGTCCTGAGTTGAAAATTTCCAGTATCCTTTCGCTCTTGTCTCTTGGCACATAGCCTATCTGGTTATTCTCTTTGAAATGACCCCGATTTTTGGGGAGCCTAAACACGGCGACCGCGTGTTGGTCGCTATCGTTATCTTTTTCCCAAAAGAAATACAAAAAATCTCCCACGCGAACATTCGATGCCTCATTGTTCCTGTCGCTTCCATCAACGTTTTCAAACCATCCGCCTCTGATTCTAAACCACCCACTTTGCCGTTCTCGATAAAATCCATATCCTGATGCAGGAAAGATAGGCACCAAACTTCTCTTTAAAAATTTACATGCATCATTGGAGGGCGGGGAATAGTCATATCCGTAGCGGTCGGAATGAAGTTCGACATCCTCTGCCGTATCTGCAAGAGGCCTTGGAGAGAAGGCTCTAATGGTCCGTTGGGCTTCTGGAGAATCAACGTCAAAAGTTCTACCGCCAAAACAGTTATGGGTGCCCCTTGTGCGGGCACCTCTTGAAAGTATTTTTTTCAAAAGCTTGAACATGCCACAGTCTCCGCTTTTCCCTTTACTTTTTATTCGTATTCGAATAATATTGTCTTACGCCTCATTTTTATAGAACTTGACATTTCCATCGGGATTTGGCAAGCTGCCTTCACGGTGCGTGAGAAACACCCTTCGGCGGATACGCCAACCCGACAGACTGGCTTTTTTTGCGCCTAGAATTTGGCTGAGGCGCTTACGGCTATGATGCCGGGTGTGCAGGTTATGTCCAATGGCTTTGGCCTAAAGCCCTGCGGCGACTCCGAAGGTCGTTCTCAACACCCGGCATTTTGCATTTCGCGAATGCCAATTGAGAAGTTCTTCGGAGGTTTTCATGCAAACGGTTCTCGCTTTCCAATCCACCGCTTTTGATGTCATTGATCGTGACGGGCAGCCCTGGGTCAAAATCCCACAAATCGCAGAGGCTTTGGGGTATAGTCAAAGGGAAGGTCAATTTGATCCTACCTATGGAGGCAGATCAATCCGAAACCTCTTCGACCGCCACGCCGACGAGTTCACCGACTCAATGACCGCCGTGGTCACGCTGCCGACGCCTGGCGGGCCGCAGGAAACCCGCATCTTCTCTCTGCGCGGCTGCCACGCTCTCGCCATGTTCGCCCGCACGCCGGTCGCCAAAGACTTCCGTAAGTGGGTGCTCGACATCCTGGAGAGAGAAGCGCAACAGCCGCGCCCCCAAGCGGCCATTGCTGACGATGAACCCATCGCCGGACTGCCGCGCACCCTGCTCTGGACGGACGTTACCGACTACCTGGAAGCCTACCCGCCAAGCACCGACGACATTGCCGCCTGCCGCGCCCGCACCCCGTTCATGACCCATGGCAACAGGATCAAAACGTGCTTCTTTGCCGACCATTTCAGGGAATGGCTGGTGCAGCGCAAGCCGGAAGCCGATGATTGGGCAGACGGCTACATCTCCAGGCTTCTGAGGATGTTCGGCTGCGGCTACGCCCGCTACAACCTCAAATTCCCCGAAGCGGAGGGGCGGTCAACATCTCGCGGCGTCTACGTGCTCCCCAAAAACGGCCCGCTTGCACTCGTCGTGCCGAAACCTGATCGGAAAAAAATGAAACAACTGCCTCCCGCCCCCGAACCGCAGGCCCCCGCGCCTGCCAAAAACCGCGCAGCGCAAGGCTCGATGACCCGCGCCCTGGAGCGCATACGCGACGACCTGACCATACTGGAAACCACCATACCTGGCGCGAACATGGGCTATCCAGCCCTTGAAAACGCAATGCAAATGCTGCTGCTGAGAAACATCAACCGCATTGAACGGCTCATTCGTTAACGAATAAAAACAGAGGGCCGGGGAGTCACCCCCGGCCCTAATTTTTCGCCTGCGCCTCTTCCCTGCGTCTGAATTCGGCAAGCACAACTTCACCTATTTTCAACAGTTGCCCCGCGACTCGGGGCTTGTCCGCTTCGTCTATGCCACAGTAACGCAAGGCTATATCTATGGCGCAAAGATCAACTGCCAGCACCCCTGATGGCGCTGACCGCCATTGACCCTTGACCCACTTCCAGCAAACGTTGAATGCCGTCTCGTTCCAGGGGTGGATGCCGGGATAACATGTCGCGCAAGGGGGTTCGTCCCCATAGTTTTCATACACCCTGCGGCACAAATTGCAGTCGAGCCTCCCGGCTTCCGCAATCCATGACGCAAGGCTGGTCAGTTTTTTTCAGCGGCCTTGCGCTCTTGTTCGAGCCCTTCACGCATCTCGGCCAGGGACTCGCGCAAAAAATGAATTATCCCGTCCTGGCGGATGAACAGCCGCTTGTTGGTGACGGTGCATTTGAGCGCTTTGCCGGATTCGTCCTCAACACCGCCTCGCCAGTCTTCAATGGCGTTGAGGTATAGCTTTTCAATGTCCTCGCTGACACTGGCCCCAGCGTAAACCTTGGTGTACAAGGCCTCCGTGCCCAGAGCGGCTTCCGATTCACCTTCCATACGCAACAGCACCTGGGCGCCGCCACCGCCAGGGATATCGAACCATTTGCGCACCGAATTGTCTTTTTTGATGATCAGCGCCATTGCTGTTAATCCTCCAGCGAAACGACCGCGCCGTGTATGCGGCCCTCAAGCCCGGCCTGGGTTATTGACGTGTCGGTAAGTGTAAGCGTGGTCGCCGTCACTTCGGCCACCAGGCCAAGCACAAACGGGCTTGTCTGGTCGCCGGTTTCCATGATCAGCGTCATGCCCTTCTTGAAGCCCCTGTTTACAAAGTCGCCGTCAGTGGCGGTGGCTACGCCCGCTGCAATGTCGTACTGTACCGAAGTCGTATGGTACTCATACAGAGCGCTGTCGCCGTTTGCCGTGAGCGTAAACTGGATCTGCTGGAGATCGTTACGGCCATATGATTGCGGCGCGTAATTGGACAATCCGCACAATCCGCAGGGATCGCGGACAAGATCCAGCGCCCAGAAATGGCCGTACTTCTTGTTATATACGATCCAGATATCATTGAACTCCCGCCGTTCTCGCGACATCACCCGGATCTCTTCCTGGGCCGGGTCCTGGCTCCGCATATATACCGACATGCTTGCCGGCTGATATGACAGGCCGCCGAGGATAATCCCGGCGATTTCCTTGTCAAAAGAGTCGTCTGTAATCTGTTCCGTGTTCCACCCCGGAAGCTGCGCGTTGTTCAGGCCGGGGAGCTTGATTTCCCTGGCTGTTTTCGGATGAAAAATGACTTCGGTATCAATACCGACATTGGCCCCGGTACCACACTGCTTTGCCTGAGACATGGGCTTTACTCCTCAAGGTAACACGAAAACGTTACCGGCGTTTCAAAAGGGTCCGTGTCCGACTCCCGCAAGGAAGGTAACGTGCCCTCGTATCTGCATATGAAACAGCCCGTCCCGCAGGACAGGACTTGCCTGTTGAACAATTTTTTGCAGGACGCGGCGAGGGCGTTGCCCTCTGAAAGCGTCCTGGTGAATATCATCATGCGCCACTGAATTTCACTGATATCGGCGGTGATTGCGCCAACATCGAGGTCGGAAACCAGCATCGCCACCGCGTAGGGGTACGCCGCCCGCTGCGGCGCTCCGTTCGGCCAGTAGCGCAAGTCAGCCCCGTCATTGGCGGCCCCGCCGAGCGCGAGCACAAAGGCATCGTCGGGGTTTGCCGTCAGGTGGCTGAATATGCCGGTGAGTAGCGCGGTCCTCATGTTTTTGTCACCTTGTCCAGAGCTTTGATAACGGCATTCATGGCCGTAGCGCGGTTCTCGTTAAACGAGGATTCAAAGTACGGGTTCTTATACTCGTGCATCAGCGCGTAATAGGCATCTTCACTCCCGGCCTCAAAAAAGCCGATGACAGCGGTTTTATCCTTCCGGCGATGCACCGCCCGCCTGATGGTCTTCTTCAGCCTGCCGGGGTCACGGGAGGTCCAGGATTCGCCCGCGTACTTGCCGTCTTCGTAGACGGGCCTCGGATCTCGCGGCCCGCTGCCCACATGCACTTTCTGCTTCGCGGAAGACACCATTTTATCCATGACCGGAGAAAGCTCGGCCATCACAGCGTCCCTGAACGCGTCAGGAATCTCGTCAAAGTACAGGCTCATGTCCATGTACCCGCCACCACGGAAGCGGATGCGCTTGTTCACGGCCATCACACGTCCCCCTGTCGCTCTATGAGGTTGAGCTCCAAAAGAACTCCCCTGCCGTCAGGGTCGCGGGGCAGGCTGGTAATGGCTACCGTCTTGCCGCCGCCCAGCTTGACCCGCATGGAAGGCTCGATGTCTTTGTGGTATCCACGGAACGTCACCCGGTAGCGCGTCTCGGCACTGTCCGCCAGCGCCCGCCTGCCTTCCTCGCCGCCGATGGTGATTACCTCGGCCCAAGTAGACTTGTGGTCAACCCATTCCTCGCCTTTCGGGCTCCCGTCAGGGTTGCGCCCACCGCTCACTTTCTTCTGAAACGTGATGCGGCTGGTCAGGCGCGATGCGAGAAGGTACTGGTCGGCCACGGTCAAAACCTCGGCAAGTAATACGCATCCAGAAGCGAATCAACGAAATGCCGGGGAAACGCGATGGCAATCTTGCGCGTCGCACTCGCCAGGTCTTCGCGCTGTTCATAATGGCTGCTCACTTTGACGAACACCCATTCCATGAGATCGCGCGGAAAAGAACCCTTTGCCCACCCGGCCTTGAACGTGATGTCCACATTGGAGCCCTGCGGCCACGCGGCCACAGGCGTCACCATTGCGTAGGGTCTGCCCCCGCCGCTCACCAGAGAAGACGGAGAGACGACATACTCTGAGTCTGGCACCGTCTGCCGCGCTCCGGCGGCATTCATAAAGCCGATGCTGGAGACCTCCGTGCAAGGACTTTTCGGGATTTCGATTACCCGGCGCGGAAACGATGTGAGTTCACCCGTCCATTCGCTCTCTACCCACACGCGGTTGCTGCTGAACTCACCCTGCTTGATCGCCGCCCAGGCGTACATTTCCAGAATGGCGTCGTCGTCCGTATAGTCGGCGTCCACCCGGCAATGCTGCTTGAGCTCGGCAAACTCAAAGGGCAATTCAGTAGGCTGCGTGCGGGTAAGGAACATCAGGATTTACTCCTGCCACGCTGCTTGTCGCCTTCCGGCTGCTTGTCGCCTTCCGGCTGCTTGTCGCCTTCCGGCTGCTTGTCGCCTTCCGGCTGCTTGTCGCCTTCCGGCTGCTTGTCGCCTTCCGGCTGCTTGCCGCCTTCCGGCTGCTTGTCGCCTTCCGGCTGCTTGTCGCCTTCCGGCTGCTTGTCGCCTTCCGGCTGCTTGTCGCCTTCCGGCTGCTTGTCGCCTTCCGGCTGCTTGTCGCCTTCCGGCTGCTTGCCGTCCTCCGGGCCTAGGGCCGGGGCACCGGGGATGGGCAGAGGTACAGGAGCCTGGGTCTCGCCGTTCACCGCTTCAGCCTTCCCGCGCTTGACCCAATGTTCAGCGCTGGGCCGAGCCATTTCGCGTTCTTCGCCGGCCTTATACTTGGTGCCGCTCCCGTCCTTCGGGGCGCAGTCTTCAAGGAACCTGATCTTGATTTTTTCCATGTGCATATCCTCTGGCGCCGGCCCGGGAGAAAGGAGAGAACCCCCGGGCCGGGTCTGGGTTACGCGCGCTCGGCGAGAGCTACGAACGCGCTGTACTTGCGACTGGCCGTCTTGCCCTGGATGGGAGAGTTCCACCAGGGCCTGCCGCCGAACCGCAAGATGAAGCGGAACGCGCCGATGTCGTAGTCAAAGAACAGATGGATGGAATAATCTGTCCTCAGACCACGTCCGCGACGAGTCAGGGTCGCATACTGTGCAAGGTCCACAAAGATGAGGTCGCCGAGATCTCCGGTATCCGCGCATGCTTCGGTCGGGATGACCGGGCGCCCGAACAGGGTAGCGTAGGGAGAACCGGAAGCGCCGTTGGGCGGCAGATACACCGGCACGGTACTGGTGGTGCTCGGGAACGTCATCAGCATAAGCGTTTCTTCAATGGACGGGTTCGCCAGCCACACGCCGCGAGACTTGCCTGCGGCGTACATGGCACCGCGCATCTTGGCGATGTTGGTGTAGGTGATCGTGTCCGCCACCTGTGCAGTATCGGCGGCCACGGTTATCAGCGCTCCGGATTGCAGGATGCCCAGGGGTTGTCCGGTGCCGGTGCCATTGATGATGGCATCGTTCAAGGCGAATCCCATGTTCTGGGGAACCTTGGAGTTCAAGTAACGATCCATGGCCGGGGCGTCTTCCAGCAGTTCCTCGGTGATGGGTACCAACGCGGCCAGCTTGTTCAGCTTGATTTCGCCGCTGGTCAGCGCGGGCTTGCTTTGGGTGATCGGCTGGCCTTCGCCGATCCATCCCACCTGGATGCCGCCGGTGGACTGCCAGGGAGTCGTTTCGTCCATGGGGAAGGTCATGGCCTTGCTGGTGGTGGTCTGCTGATCAGTCATTCCCACAATTGAAGCTTCGCCCATCACCTTGCGCATGATCTCGGCCCGAAAGTCGGGCGGGACGGCAAAGCCGCCGTCAGCGTCAACGCCCTCACTGCCGAAGTCAGTCGGGGCATTCTTGGTGATCTGAAGCAGGCGCTTATCTATCCCCCGTCCAGAACGAGGGTTGGCGTTGAAAACGGCCAACGCGAACTCGCCGAAGTGATTGAAGCCGCCGGTCTTGTAGTAAGACGGAGCGCCAACTTCGACTGACGCCTTCGGCGCGGCGGGCTGCACAGGGCGGGCCTGCGCCTTCGGAGCCGGGGAGTCTTCAGATTCGCTTTCGGGATCGGCATTGCTATTGGCCGGCTGGCCGGGAACGGTATAGCGCCCGGCGGAAGCCTGAAGCCGCGCTTCCTGATCCTGGAGGCGAAGACGGGCCTGGAGCTCCTTTTCCGTTTCATCGAATTCGTCCATAAGCGCCTGGCGCTCCTTGGCTTCTTCGGGAGTGGGGCTGCGTCCGTCTCCGTCAATCGCCGCCTGAAGCTTGGTCACGCGGTCGGTAAGGTCGTGCATCTTCTCTTCCAGTTCCGCAATGGAATCCGAAAAGTCATTGCGAAAACGGGAAATTCCTTTGCCGAGTTCGGCCCGCAGTTTGGCAAGCAGGCCTTTGGGAATCGGGTACATACGCCCTCCTGTTATGCTTCCGCCTGCTATTGGGCCGAAGCGGTTTTATGTTTCTGCTGCCACATGGTCATCCGGGCCATGCGGGCGCGAAGCTTCCTGTCTTCCGGCATGTCCACGAGAGACGCGCCAGAGACTTTGTCCTTGGGAATGTTGCGATAGTTGAACTTCGAGAGGTCGAACTTTGCCGCTGCCTGAAGCTCTTCGGTGATGGTGTCCACCAGCCCGGCGTCCATAGCATCGACAGCGGTGAACCACTTCTCTTCGTCCATCCAGGCGGCAAACTGCTCGGCAGACGTTTTGCCGTTCGCTTTCGCGGTGTAGGTATCGCGCAGCGTCCCTGCAATCAGGTCGAGCCGGTCCGCTTCCTTGCGAAAATCTTCGGCAAAGCCGTACAGCCCGGACCAGGGGTTATGGATCATGATGAACGCATTCGCGGCCATGTGAACCTCATCACCGGCCATGGCGATAATCGAGGCAATGGACGCCGCGAGACCATCAATATGGACGATGACTCTGGCCTTGTTGTTCTTGAGCGTGTTGTAGATGGCAACGCCCTCAAACACATACCCGCCAGGCGAGTTGATAAACACGTCGATGGTCTTCACATCGCCGAGCTTCTTCACTTCTTCCGCAAACGCCTTGGCGGAAATGCCGCCGTACCAGCCTTCGCCAATCTCGTCATAGATGAAGATTTCAGCGGCATCCTTGGTCTTATTCTGAACTTTCAGGGCCATCGTCAGTCTCGCTTGTGGTTAATTGCTGAACAACGCCCGCTTGTTCCAGCGGGGTCATTTGCATCTGGACGAAATATTTGTCGCCGCCGGGCACCGGGGGTAAATCTTCCCATTCTCGGCACTCATTCACGCAATACAGCCCGTTCTGGAGCCCTGTGGCGTAGCCGCGCATCCGGCTTTCATTGTCGCCACGCAGCAGCCCGCGCAGATCAAGCTTCGTATAGACATTGCCACGGCGCCGTCCGAGCAGCTTGTAGTCGGCCTCTTCCTCAAAGCATTTGCACCAGGGAGTGATCGCGTCGTTGACGACCTCGATGGAAAGGTGTTCGATATTTGAAAATGTCCCGTGAGTAAGGTCAGCCAGCTTGTGCGGCGGCAGGCCGAACCAACGAGCAATTTCTTCAATCGTGAACTTGCGGCTTTCGATGAACTGAAGGTCTTCAGGGTTGATAATGATCGAACTCCACTTCATGCCTTCTTCAAGAACGATGGGCTTGCCCGCGTTCTTGCCGCCGCCGAAATTCTCCCCGAATTGCGTCCGCAAACGGTCTGCCGCTTCTCCGCTCAATTCTTTTTGCACTTCCAGCACGCCGCTGGGCACGGCCTGCCTCTGGAACAGATTTGAACCGAACTCTTCAGCCGCGATGCCCATGCCGATTGACCGCGAAGCAAGCCCGATGATGGATATGCCCACGATGCCGTCAGACCCGATATTCTTGACGTGGAAAATGTGAGAGGCGGGAATATCAACGTAATCGCCGATGCCGCTCACCCGGTAAAACAACGTCCCGGAGCTATCGCGCCTCGGAGCAACACTGTGCGAAGGGAGCGGCCAAAGCCCCATCGGGACGCCGGCATTGTTGAACTCGATTTCCGCATAAGCGTTGCCGCGCAGAAGGGCCGAGAACACCATGAGGCGCTTGAACTCAAACGGCGACATTTCAGAATTCGGGCGGCGGCGCAGCAGCCAATGCACCGGGTCGTTTCCCTTCACCTGATAATCTTCATAGACGCCCCAGGGCAGAATAGCCGTGGTCTGCGCGATGTATGTAGCGGCCCTGTACACGGCGGAAAGCGTCAGCGCCGTGTCCTCATTGACCAGCACTTCGCCATAGCGGAACCAGCGATAGCGATCAGACTCCGGCTGCTGATGCTGCGGCTTAACCACCCGCTTGCTGAATATGTTTCGGAACCACTGGAACATGCGTCACCTAAAGGACAATGAGGCCGCGCGACTCGTAGACGCTGGCCGGGTCTTCAAACGTCATCGCTCGCGACAGCGCCATGATCGCGGCCACGATGCCGTCAATTTTGTTCGCCTCGCGCTCTTTGGCCGGATAGTAAGATTTCGCTTTGCTGCTTTTGCGAATGACGTTTGACGCCTGCCAGCGCAGCATGGGGTTGCCGTCGTGGTGCAGCTTCCCGGAGAGGTACAGGGCCTCAAACTCTTTCATGGGTTCGGAAATGAACGTCGGAGACTGCGGAACTTCCACGCAGGGGAACGACGCCCACTCGCGGATGTTCTGCATCAGATATTCGGCCTCGCGCTGGTCATAAGCGAGTTCGCGCACTGAGAACGCTTTCGCAATCTCCGCAAGGTCTTCTTCGAGGTAGCGGTAATCAGTCCGGGCCCCGGGCGTGACAGTCAGGTATCCTTCGGCTGCCCAGCGCTGATAATGAGAGTTTTCCGGCAGCCGCACCGTGTCTTCGGGCAGATAGTATTTGCCGAACAGATAATATTCGCCCTCGCGCCGGAACAGGAACATCATGGCCGTGAGGTCAACCTTGCTGGCGAGGTCCACGCCGACCCAGCACTGGCAGCCCTTGAAACGGTCCATGAGCAAGTTCTTGTCAGCGCATTCCTCCCACTTCACCATGTTTATCCAGCCAACGGCGGCATTCGACCAGACATTCAGGTGTTTGCAGAGGTTGATGTTCTGTTTGTCCGGGCTCTGCATGGCCTCGCGGTAGCGGGCCAGCAAAAAGTCCTCGAACACGGACACGCCGAAATTCGGGTTCGCCTTGCGCCAGACCTCAAAATCCGTCCAGTCGTCTTCGGGGTCGATGGTGTAGATCAGCCCCCACAACTCATCGTTTTCGAGCGTTCCTTCGAGCACCTTCTGGACAAGCTGCTGCTTGGCGTAGCAAGGTCCGGCGAGGTTCGTGCCGGCGGTGCTGATTTCAAGAAGCAACGGCTGCTCCCGCGCCCCCATGCCGGTCTGAAACGTGTCCACCAGGCGCGAATCAAGGTGCTCGTGCTCTTCGTCAGCAATGCCGCAATGCGGGCTGGAGCCGTCGCCGGGGTTGCCGATCACCGGCTCAAATTTCGAGGCCGTGTTCAAAACGGCGATGTTCTTGGCACCGACATGCAGGCCGTAATATTCCCTGTAAAACGGGTTGTTCAGCGCCATCAGCCGTGCCGGTCCGAACACCTCCCACGCCTGCTTTTCTTTGGACGCGCCGCAGTACACTTCCGCACCGGGCTCGCCGTCTGCCGTCAGCATGTAGTTGCCTAAAATGGCTGCTGAAACACTCTTCCCGTTTTTCCTTGGAATGAGGTCGAACATGTTCCGGTAGCGGCGCTTGCCTCCATCTTTCTTCATCCATCCCAGCGGGATGCCGAAAGCAAATTCCTGCCAGGGCTCAAAAAGAACAGGAGTCGGAGTCTGCGCCCACTTACCCTTGACGTGCATCATGAGCGATGCAAAATGCCCAATTTCATTCGCCTTCTTGGGATCGAAATAAAATGGAAATGCCGGGTCGCTTTGTCGGTCGAGGTCTTCAAGATGCTTTTTCGCCTGGAGCTTCACCCATCTGCACACGTCAACAGCGCCGCGTTCCGCGTCAAGCGCGTACTGGTGGCCGTCTGCCGTATGCGGATATTTGGTGAATTCTTGCGTCATATTTTATTCGTTTACGATTAGCCCTGGGCGCAAAAGCCCTTGTTACTGAAAAGCCTCAAACGGGTTGTCTTGCTGTTTGCCTTTGGCGCCGACTTTCTGAATCGAAGAAGGGTTCATGCCAAAATCAGCCAGAAGCGATTGCAAATGGCGCATGGCATCAGAAAGCATGGAATAGGCGGGGTTTGCCTTCATGGACTCATTGCCCTTGTTATCCATGGTCTCAATCACGTAGCCCTCGGCCAGGAGCGAGATGTTGAGCTTTTCAATTTGGCCCATGCGCATTGCGGCCAAACAAAGCGCTTCGGTGTATGTCGGAGAAGACAGCCCCAACGCTTCAACTTTAAACTTGAGGTTGTGAAAATGTTTGACGGCGTCCTGGGGAAGATTCTCGGGACAAAGCATCTCGCCTTCGAGGGGCTGCGGAGCATCTTTATTCACCCGGTGCTGACGCAGCGTACCCTTGAGGGCCTTGATTTCTTGCGGCAAGGGCTTACGTCCGGCCATTACGACTTCCCCCCATAGCTGCCCGCTGACAGGAGTCTGTTGATCTGAAGATTGCAAAGATCGGCTGCATATGCCGTAAAAGTAATGTCCTGCACTCCGTCTGTGGGGATCTCCACGCCGTTAACCACTATTCGCTTAATTTCGTTGGCGGCAGCGGGCGAATGTATAAACAGCGTGTCCTTTGCAGAAATGAGAAATCCGCCCTTGACAATCTCCGCCATGAATTCATTCTTCGCCTCTTCTACAGCCTGAGAAATAGAACCAGCGATGTCATTGTGGTCTATGCTGATTACAGCAAAAGTCTTGTCGCTCATTATCGCATCCTTCCGTGCGCTTTTTCATGACAGTCGAAGCACAACGGCATGAGGTTCTTGCGCTCGTTGTTGCGCGGGTTCTCGTCAATGTGGTGAACGCACACCGCCGGGGTTATCCGGTCGCTCGCTTTGCATTCCCGGCACAGCGGTTCTGCTTTCAGAGCCCGTTCGCGCACCTTGCTCCACCACCGCCCATACCCGCGCTTTGACGCGCTTTCCCTGCGCTCGTCGCCCCTGCGCTGCCGTTCGCGTTCCTTCGCCTCGGCAATGTGCTGATGCTCTGCGCAGTAGCCGTTCGACTCTTGCGTGAGTGCGCGGCATCCGGGATTTCGGCATGGTCTGTGTGGTCTTTGGGCCATGCTGTCAATGTAAGCGGGGAAAGGTGGAAAAAATCAAGGAGTTGCCCTCCCACATGGGAGGAGGACAAAAAAAGAAACCGCCCCAAAGGGCGGCGTAAAAACTCAGTAGCCGGAAATTATTCTTTGCCTAGCTTACTCAATATATGCCTGGAATCGATGTCCAGGCTCTGAAAAGTGTATAAGCAACTGTTGCAACGATAATAGCGAACGCGATAAGGGAAATTTGTCTCCGTCCCTGTCCTGAGCACTTTCTTGCTACCGCACGATGGGCACGGGCCGGGACCGTCGAGAAAAGAATGGTAGGTGCACTTCTCCGGGGAGACAGGCTGATGGTTCTGCCAGCGCATGTGCTACTCCTTGCCGCTAGTGGCTTCATCAATGGCCGCGCACAATTCCTGGACCAATTCGGGGCGGGCCAAATGAAATCGCGCAATAGCCATCTTGACCAAGCGCAGTTTCACGTCCTCTGACTCCGCTGCGCGCATCTTTTTCAAAAAGTCCGTGTCCGACAAATTCCCTGAAATATTTTCCGTAAGGCCACTGAGGTAGCTCAGGGCTGCGGGAATGTGTGCAGCCGTTATATCGCTCATGCGAACAACGCCGAGGTGCTTTTTTAGACCGCTCCAGATTGTGCCGGGATATACATTGGCCCGCTTCGCAAGCCCGGCCACCGCGACGTACAGCCTGTCGCGATCTTTTTTGCTGGCTGCCGTCACTCGTCATCCCCGCCTTGTGTCGTGTCTTTCCTGCGGTCTATTCCCAGGCGCCGCATGATAGCAGCCTTGAGCCAGCGAACGCCTTCCCAGCAAAAGACAGAGAGGGCGCAGCAAACGACTGTTTTCCAGAGGTCAACGTCCAGGCCGAACAACGTCAGCGTTGCCGGCGTGCCAACCACGGCCACGAACATGCCTGTGGCGACAAAAAGCCTCAAAGCGGCCCCTCGGTATCCAAAATGGCGTCCGTAGAGCCATGCGGCCACGCCGGCGGGGAGTATCAGCGGCAGCGCATACTCAAGCCAGAGCACAAAAGCCAGAGCCATGCGGCAAACAATGGCGACTATCTGGCTCCACACGCTGCTATCCCCCGGGTCAGGCACAATGGTCATTTTTCGTCTTTCCCCATGTCGTGCTCCTTCTGAACTGCCGCCGACCATTGTCGCAACGCTTCGCGATCAGCCCTGGCCTTCCCCATCCACTCAAGAGCCCTCGCCGTCCAAGCCATATGCTTGCGCGGAGTCAGCGGTTCCGGCAGCGGGGGCAACGCCATCGACGCATAAAGCTGTTCCGGAGGGACAAGCGGAACCGCCACGGGCACTGCCTTCGGTTCCGGCTGCCGCGTCCCACAGGCGGCGCACAGGCCGGACAAAATCAGGATCGTACAAAGCATCAAGGTCAACGTGCCCCGGCGCGCTTTTGGCTGTGGCAATGTTGACCTGTACTTCAACACCGGCGGCGCTAATCTCTTCATGGGCTTTCCCCCGTGTGTGCAGTGATTCGACTGTGGCCGCAGCGGAGCCCAAGAGAACCTGAGATGTGGCGCGAATAACGCCGAATTGGAATTCCGAGAACTCGGCCTTGAGTTCGGCATGTTTGGCGTATGCCTGAGCTATGTCGCGCTCCAGGGGCGGGACAAAAAAAACATAACCAACGCCGACGCCTAAAGCCAAAGCTACGGTCAGGGAAAACGTCAAGAATAGGCGGCGGGCTGTGTCGCTCATTGCTAGACTCCTGCTGCCTTGCAGCGCTCATAGGCCTTGCGCATCTTCACGTCGTACTGGTTTGCGGCATAGCCCGGGCCGTTGTACCGGCGGGCAAAACCCGCCCAATCCAACCCCGTGAGAAAAAGGACCAACCCCTCGGACCGCATAAAAGCGCAAAAAGACTCAAGCTGCTTCGCCTCGCTTTCCCCCTGCGCGTCCACAAAGGCCTGCACGGAGCCAAAGCCGCAGGCGCGGTGATTGAAGCCCATGATTTGGAACAGCCCCCAAGATGCGGAACACAGCGCGGCATCCTTGTTCACCGAGGCGGCGATATGCAGGCGTTCCCATTCGGCGGCACCGCCCTTGTACCGCGAGCGATCCCACTTGGGGTAAATGACGTTGGGATACTTGGAAGCCAGGGGCGCGGGGTCTATGCCACGCCTCTGAAGCTCTTTCCAGAAAACATGCCCCTCGAACAGAATCTTCGTTCTGCCATCGGGCAAAAAGCCGCTGCCGCCAGACTCTACCTCGACCACGGCCTTGATGATGCACGGGTCCAGGCCGAGCCCCCGCGCTGCCTGCGCAATGTCGGAAAAAGATAATGCCATGCCCGCGTTCTCCACGCTTTTTCCCACCCTCGCTTGCACGCTTCGCTCTTGCGATTCCGGTGGCGTTTTCATATTCGTAAACGAATAATCACGCCTCGTCAAGTTGGCGTGGTGGCACGCTTCTTGCTTTCCGCCCCGCCCTCTCCGGATGCCCTTTTTTTCTTACTCTCCCAACGAGTCCAGGTCCCCTTATATAGGGGGTTTGTCAATAAATTAAATAGGATAAGGTCAAAACGGGCCAGGCAATCCCCAGAGATAGCAATACCCCACTCATCTCTCAACACTCCAGCCAATACTTTAAAACCATTGGCACAGTAGGCTTGCTACTCGTAATAAACATTTTCGGAAAATTTAAATTGTTTCAAAAAAACAAACTGACTCAAAACCTAGAGTATTGGTTAGTTAAATAGTATCGTGAAATAAAACAGAAAGTTACCGAGTGTTGTAAAAATATTATAATTTTTGGCATGAAAAATGCAAAATGCATAAAGGGGCCAAATGAAAACGCCCTGAAATATAAGGCTATTTTTCTGGCTGAGGGTGCGGTATTGCTGACCGTGCGACCGGGCACCGCGTTCATTTTCGCAGATTTTTTAGGAGCCGACCCCAAGCGTGTCGCCGGCGTCCGGCAGCGCGTGCTCCTCAATGGTCGAGGCTTCTTTCGTGTGCTCTTCCAGCCATTTAACGAGTGCGGGAAGTGAGGCAAAGGGTATAAGCTTATACTCATTGACCCCGGCGAGCCTGGCACATATGGCCTGAGCGAAGGTGTAATCTTCAGTGCTGTGCCCTCCCCACGTTTTTATCCAGTTATGCATGGCTATAAAGAGCTCGCGGCGCTCTCGACTGCTGGACGCCCGGTTGCCTTTCGGGAGGGTGGGGAGTTCCTGAAAGAAAGCTGGGAGCAGGCTCGCGGGGTGGACGTTCGCGGGAAGCGGATGGCGTTGAGCCTGTTGCGCTTCTCTCTCCAGGATGTCGAGCGCCCACTTACGGAAGTCTTTGGCGACCGGCGTGCGGGCGAACATGGCAAGGAGGTGGCAGCCGCGCAGGGAGAAGATGCGGGTTCGCCCGTTGCTAAGGCCATTTGGCGTGTCAAAGTGGTGTTCTGCGACGATTTCAATAGTTTGCGTCATGCTTTCAGTAAACTCGTCGGCATTTCGCTGGTAGAGGCGCGAGATTTCGTCAGGGCGCGAGTATCCCAAGGCCGCTGCAATTTGAGGAGCCTGTAGCCACGGCTGCCCATCAAGATCAACGATATCAAAAGTGGTGGACTGAAAAGTGAGAGCGGGAAACTTGGTCATGGTAAAACTCCTTCGGTTTTGAGTTAGAAGTTGCTACAAAGACGCCACAATCTCGTGAAGCCAAGTTTTGACAAGCGGCACGTCTGCCCCCTTGATGCGCGAAAAATCATCGACACCGGCCGCCCTGGCCGTCGCAGCTTTCAGGAGCGCAAGATCCATGGGGTCATGTTCAGGAGAGACACCGCGCCACCACAGAATCAGAGGCTCAAGAAGCTCTTGGCGCTCGCCCTCCGTGGATACACGGCCACTCATGCAGAGTCCGCTAATGAGCCTCGGTGCGCTCTCCGGGAAAAGAGATGAAAGTGTAAGGCGTGTTGTGGAAGAAATCTTTTTCATGGTCTACCCCTTGTCTTTTTTTATTCGTAAAAGAATAGGATATGACATTAGCAATCGAATTGAAATTAAAATATTTTAATTTTTTTGTTGATATTTATAAACATGGCCGCTATAGTTGTAGTGATTACAGTATATTATAGAAAAACTCTAGAAAAGGAGAGAGTATGTCTTACGAAGAAATGGTGCGGGAACTCATCCTGATCGAGGCTGCTGTGGAAAGTGCCGACATGGGCGACAAAGAGCTCCAGAACGCTATTGTTTACAGGCTCCTGGTGGTCCTTGATTCATTGAAGGCTGGTCAACGTGGCCGTGTGGGAGCCGGGCAAGGGGGGTAGCTGGTCTACTTCGGGATGGCGCGTGTTCGGAGGGTGCAAAGGGCATGGGAGGTATACGGACTTTTGCACCCTAGCAAAATTAAGTAAATGAATTCAGTTGGTAACGCCAAGGTGATTTTGGCCTACTGTGAATTTAGGGCCGACGTCGGTTCACCCCCGAGAGCCCCTAGAGATAAACATCCCCCCTCCCCCCCATTCTTGCCACCTGGCTGCCCGCCAGGGGAGCGCTCGCGCCTCCGGCCATCCTGGCATTCGCTTTCGACTTTCGCGCATCTGCGGGCAATTGTGAGCGAATTAGGGGCAGGTCATTGATTTGACGCTATCGGGGCGCCACCGATGCCCCGCCGGCTTGGCTTGCTCCAGGCTCCAGGCACACAAAAAGCCCTGGCCAGCTTGAAACCGTCCAGGGCATTAGACCCGCAGTCGCTTTTGTTGTCAGACTATCACAAGATGGCGGTTGCGGGCTGCATAGCAGCGAGCCGGGCGGCGCGAGCGTGCCTCCTGCGTTCCTGAATCAGAGCGTACGATTCGTCAATCCGTTCTTCAAGCCAGGCATGAAGGGGTTTTATAGCGTGCTGGGGGATTTGCGAGAATCTCTCAACGCCGGCCATGTGGGCGCATATCGACAGCCCCAGGAAAAAGCCGCCGGAGCCGCAAGGGCGGTCCATAGACTTTATCCATTCGCAGACGGGCTCATACAGGCTTTCGCGTTCTTTGATTGTCGCTGTGCGCGCGACTTGTCCAGGACGCGTGTGCAGCTTAAGCGGCGGCAGCATTTCCATGATCGCGCACGCTGGAGCGGGCCTTAGTGCTACATGCTGTTCAATCAAAGCTTTTTCCATTGCGTTGAAGGCTTCGATATATTTGATTTTCCATTCAAGGGCACGCTTGCCGGTGAAGCCCATAGCCAGGAGTGCAAAGCCGTCACGGGTGAGGGCATAGGCGGGCCGCGTTTCCCCCTTGGCATCCGAGTATTCAACGCCGGAAAAATTTCCTTCGTTAAAATTCGGTGGACACTCTGAAATAATTTTTCTGATTGCTTTAAGAACATCGGCATGATCCTTTTCAAAATGCCGGGCCACATCGAGCGACGAAACGCGGGGAACGCCACCGACGACAGAAAGCGAGGAAAGCACAGGCTGATTGTTTTTCATGATCAAAACTCCTTTTTGATTTGCGGAGCATAGATTTAGTCGAAAACGAATAAGAGATCAATGCTGCCCGCCTGGGGAGGGGTTGACGATATGCCGCATGGGGCGATATAATCAGGACATGAAAGAAGTCACAAAAACAATGCCGGAATATATTCGCGCCGGTTACATGACAATCACGGAAGCCGCCGCGCTGCTTGGCTATGCGACTCCGCGAACTCTGCAACTATGGTGTAATGCCGGGCGTGAAGAAGTGGCCGATTGCGTGAAAGTGGGCAAGACTTGGCTGCTATCCCCGGCAGACATTAAGCGCTTGCAGGCCAAGCCCGCAAAGAGACGTAACGAGCCGCGCAAAATAGATTAAAAAAAAGTTTACAATAGGCTGTAATACTTGAGGAAATTTTTTAAAATTTCCTCTTTTTTTGTTGACTTTATTACGCATAGTGCGTTATATATTAATCAACGAACACGAACACCGGAAGGCGCAAGAGGCGCGGGACGAACCAGGCTTAGAAGATGCTTGGTGAACCAGAAAACCGAGGGCGGAATTACAGGAACGGCGATGGTGCCGGACCTGAAGCCAAGGGAGGTATGGCCGTGAGGCTGTCCACCTGGAAGCGGATCGTGGCGCATGTGGCGTCAGTGTATCCGCAGGCGTCACGGGACGCGGCAACGCGGCGGCTTATACGCCGCCAGCAGGCCGCAAAGAAAAGAGCCGCTGCCTACTTGCGATAGGTAGCGACTCGTAAAACCTCAACCGGGCTAGGCCGGAATCGGATGGAACCGACGAAAGCCTAGCCCCTTGAACCAAAAAAATCAAGGGAGAAAGTCATGCAAGTACAAATCATAGGCACAAGCGATGTGGTGGACCTTAATTACATTGATCTGCGCACCGGCGTAAACTGGATAGCTGATTTTGTCGGCAATGCCGGCGGCTTTGGCTCCCCTGAAAACGGCCTCATCGGGTATGACGACGAGGCGGAAATGCACATTGCAACCCGGGAGACGGTAGATTGGTGGCTTGATATGGTTGCCCAATACCAAGCCTTGGACACTCGCCTTGCTGACGCCCGCCGGGAGCACGGCAGCGAAGTTGTGGACGCTTATCTCTACGGCAACGGATACGGAGATTATGAGTTTTCGGATTTGCCAGCACAAGGAATGGCGTTGCTTGACGATTTTGAAGCCTGGATCAGGGCAGACGCCGACGCGTAAAAATAAAACCCCCGCCACAACCGAACGAATCCAATCATAACGAGGGCCACGGCAGCGCCGCGAAGTGAGAAACAAAGCGTAGCCGTGACTCTCCAAAAAATCAAGGGAGAAATCACCATGCGTACCCAAATCGAACAAATCAAGGCCGCGCAATACGCGTACATCATGCCTTTGTCTGATACTCGCTTCACTATCTACCTCCAATTTGTCAATCAGGGCAATGATCTGCTGTCTATTTTATGGCCGGTGGTGGAAGTTTCTGAATTAAAGCCCGGAGAACAAAAGAAGGCCGCAACACTTCGGCATCAGGTCTTTTCCCGGCGTGACAAGTACCCGGCTTTCCACTTCCATTTGACCGGATACGGTTACAGCAAGACCTATGAGCTTGAATTGATGCTGAAGGAAATTAACCCGGAAATTACCGTCAACAAGATCGCGGGCTGGGCTCCAGGCTCTACAAGCTGGTAGGGGGTGAAGCCATGAAAAGAGAACTCGTGACTTTGCGGGAAGATGGCCGCGCACGCGACGTATACGCAATTCGCATATCCAACAGATCGTTAAAAATTCCTCGCGCCAGAAAGATCAACGACAGCGTGTTTGTTGATGTGCTGACGCGGAAAGGAAAACACCCGTTTTACCGGCAACCGGCGCTTGATGACGAAAACTATTTATACTTTACAATATAGGGGGAAGCCATGAAGACTTTGACACGCTTTGATCTCAATCTTGCACAAGACACCGCTCGCCTTGCCCGTGAAGAACTCGCCAAGGCTCGCGCCCTGGAACAGGAAATTTGCGCCGCCGTCCTGGCCGTAAATGAATATTTTGACGAGGACACCGGCGAGCGGATCACCGAACCGGCGCGGGATTACACCATGCCCGAAGACCAATTCACGGTCTACCTTGAACAGTGCAACGCGGAATATGCCAAGCGCGGAATCTACAAGGAAGCTGACGCTTGTTATTGCTACCGTTTTGAACATGCATTGCGGATTGCGGAGGATGTTTTGATTGATGTGTGTTCGGCGATCGCGCCGCCGGACGTGCAAGAGGTTTTGCCGGAATTGCGCACGCATTGGAAGTACAGATACGAGCTTATAGACCTGAATTTGCGTTTGGCGCTGTAAATTCCGCCCTCATTCCGTTTTCTAGTCTTCCTCTTGCCCTTGGCTGTCCAGGGGCAAGCGATAAGACCGGAAATTTTAACAAAAAACCGAAGGGAGTATTTACCATGCAAGCGACTTTTAACACTGCCGATTTTTTCAACGCGCTGCAATCCGTCAAGCCCGCCCTCAATCTCAAGGGCAAGGCATACCTCAATGACTGCGTGACCATTGAAGCCGCCAAAGACTCAATTTTGATCACGACTGAAAACGATGACTCGCGCATTGTCTCGCGCGTACCTGCCGAAGTGACCGCACCAGAGTCGATCGAGAGCTTGAATTATCAAGCGCTCGACAGCGCCGCAAAAAGCGCAAAGTCTGCCAAGGTAGCAGATGCAACGCTTTCAACGGACTATGATGTCATTTTTCAAGGCGCGGCAACGCAAAAGATTGAGAATGCCAAGCATGGATCGCGCCCCATGCGCAAGCAGGTTGAAAGTTTTCCTCAAAATTGCCTTGAGGTTGATCGCGCCGAACTGTTGCGCGTCGCTGAACGGATGGCATTTTGTGCCGGCGATGCCTCGCATGATGGCTTGTCATGCATACAACTTGACTTTTCCGATTCACGCTTGCTTATGTCCGCCCTCAATGGTCATCAATGTTACAGTCTGACTTTGCAAGGTGAGCAATACGGCGCTTTTTCGCCTGGTGGCAATGCGACTTTGCCAAGGCCGGACCAGTTCGCACAATGGGTAAGGGCAATCCCGAAGTCAGAAAAGACGATCCGCCTTTCTGCAACGGAAGATCACTTTTTCGCTGCCTCGCAAAATTCCGTCTATACTTCCGTTTTTTCTCCATACAATGCGATTGACATAAGCAATTTTATGGTGCGGCGAGAGCGCGAAGCGAAAAGCAGCGTAACTTTTTCGCGATCAGGGCTTGTTGCAATTTTGAAAACGCTATTGCCGTCTGTTACGAATGATGATCGTTCAATAGTGTTTAATTTTGACGATTGCAAGTGCTCAATAATGACACATAACAGGCGAGCGAGTGCGGAAATGCCATGCGAGTTTTACGGCGATGTAAACATAATAGCTTTTCCGCTTAAAAACCTTTTGCAGATCGTCGAAAACACAACAGGCGATTTTGTCACGCTGGAATTTACAAACAATGTCGGGCCGTGTTTTATCGGCGATGGCTGGCGCGGCGTATACGTCATCATGCCAATGAAAATCTTACAAAGCTGGCATCCTGACAATTGCGAGGCCGAAGACCGCCAGAGCCAGGCCGCTTAAAGTTTCCAGTCTTCCTCTTGCCCTTGGCTGTCCAAGGGCAAGCGATAAGACCGGAAACTTTTTGACCAAAGGGAAAAAACATGAAAAACATTGATGATCTGTACAGGGCCGTGCTAAAGCCCTGCCATATGGCGAGCGGCATAAACTATGCTGCGCTTATCTTTGTCGATTCAAAAAAAGCAACTGCTTACGCTTGGCGAAACGCGAACGGAGCAGAAGATCTGCAAGCTTTTAAGACTATGTATTCCGATTGTGGGCAGTTTTCATACTCCGCGCACGCTCAAGCGCTAAATTTTTTGTACTCATAACAAGGAAACGACATGTTTATCACGCGCATTTATTATTCAAACGACGACATGGCACCAGGCGAATTCGAACTTTGCAAGGAGCTTATAAGCGATAGTGACGCCAAAGACTTACAATGTTATGGCGAGCTTACGGCGCGCAATGCCGCATTGAGCGGCACCCACGGCAGCGGCGCAGAATACAGGGTACAAACTCATAAGATCGTTTTTACCGACTCAATTGGTGTTGTGGATGAGGATGAGTTTGTCTGTAATTGGGCAACGGTCAAGATAGGTTGATTGTGCTCTTGGGAGGCTGACAGCTTCCGGACGATTCAACGGCGCAAAGCAAGCCTTGCGCCGTTGAATCGTTGCTACTATTAACAGCAGCATGAGGTCTTGCACGTCCGTCACCGGGATCGCTGACGGCTACTCCAAGCGCATTTGTCCGGGCTCGTGCCCGGCCCAGCCCCGAAAACGGCCCGGAAGCAGGGCAAAAACCGCGCCCTCGACGCTGGAAAAACCGACTCTCGACGCCAACTTTTTCGAGTCTCGACGCCAAAAATCCTGACACTCGACGCCAAAAAACGCAAGATCGACGCCAACTTTTTCGAGTCTCGACGCCAAAAAACGCAAGATCGACGCCAACTTTTTCGAGTCTCGACGCCAAAAAAATGAGGACGACGCTATGAAACTTCGACACTACAGCGCGACGCCAACGCTGACGATGCGCGATGTGCAGCAAATCGACAAACCGCACTTCAAGCCGCGAGGGCTGTGGCTGTCAGACGACGATTGCGAAGATAGCTGGCCGAACTGGTGCAAAGAAAACGAGTTCGGCCTGGACAAGCTGGTATATGCTTTTGACGTAACCTTGCAGCCGGAGGCTCAAATCTTGCTGGCGAGCAGCCCACAAGACATCGCTCTCATTACCAGGCGATACGGCATACGCAAAGATTTCGTTGATGGCCTGCATATTCGTTGGAATGACATCGCCGCAAAATATGACGGCATCATCATAACGCCGTATCAGTGGGAAATGCGCTTTGATACCGTTTCAAGCTGGTACTATGCTTGGGACTGCGCTTCCGGCTGCATCTGGAATGCCGGGGCCGTCTCCAGCATCGAAAACAGCTCCGGCATTTCAGGAATAAAAACTAGTTCAAATATCGTAATCAGCTCCACCTTTTCAGAACTGTAAACAGCTACGAACTCTTGAAAACGGGATCAAGCGCCTTCTTTTCTTTTGGTGGACGCAGTAAATCTTTTACGTCCCACCCCATAGCTGTATACCTGCTATAAACAGTGTTGTATGTCAAACCCGCACGTTCAGCATGCTCTTTCAGGCAACATGTTATACCATCTATGGTCAAAACAATATTGTCGCGCCGGTTGCGATTGTTCTCTTTGTTTGTGACAAAACGAATATTTCCCGGTTCATAATTCCCGTCATTGTTTATCCTGTCTATTTGCAAGCCTGGTTGCCAACCACATGCCATGCAATAGTCGTAGAACGCCTGAAAATCGTTTAGCCATTCATCGCACAGGGTTATTCCACGACCGCCATAGTCTTTGTAGAATCTCTCTTTAGTGTTGTAGCACCTTCTTTTTATGAAGTGCCAAACAGAATGAAGTCTGCGTTCGGGGGTGTTTCGATTTTTCTTGAGTTTCCCTCTCGTTGGATGATTTTCCCGCAAGCGCTCTATAACCGAACACCCGCAAGTCTTCGTCCGCCCTGACTTAATATCGCAGACGTTGTATTCTTTCTCTTTGCCACATCCTTTGTATAGGCATCTGCACTTTACGCGGGCTCTTTTCTTTTTAACTGGCATGTTTTCAACGACTTCAAGAGAACTCCCCTCAAAAACAAAACCGGGTTCGTATAGGATTCTTGTGCTAAACATGCTTCAGAATCCCTTCCGCCACTCCCAGCAGCGCTTCTTCCCCAAGCTCCGGCCTGAACACCATATCCCATGTCTGCCAATCATCCAATGCTGTTTCGCTGGCGTGGCCGGCCACGTCTGCGCTGACGGTATAGCCGGGGTATGCCTCGATGCGAACGAGCATGCCGCTGCTCTCTTTGATGAAGTTTGCTTCGTTCGGGAAACGCACATCATCAATGACGACAAGAGGCACGCCGCGCAGCGTGCGTAGGTGCTCGCGCATGGCGACGGTCCAGTAGTCGGGATTCTGAGCCCGCACAAGGTCTGTGCAATACCACTGAAGCAATTCACGGGCGGTCATGACTGAGCGCGTGCCGGGCCATCCTGCCTCGAACCGCTGCGGGTTGGCGCAGATGCGCTTGTTTTTGTCGTGGTAGAACACTGCCAACGGAATATCAAACCGCTCCGCAACCTCGCGCTTGAGCAGATCCCCAAACGCAACGCGCTCGGTGCCGGGAACGAGTTCTTTGATCATGTTGGCGACGGTGGTTTTACCGACGCCCATCTTTCCGGACAGGCCTATGAGGTTCATACTGCACCCTCTATGTCAAGTATTTCAACGAAATCCACGTCTTCTGAGTAGTATCCGTTGCTTGTTCCATACCAGCGAATTGTCACGCTGCCTTTGATAGTACGCAGTTCGTAGAACGTCCAAGTATACGATTCATCCCAGCGGTCCTTTGCCTCTTCATCGGTGCTTGTCCGTTCCTCGGCAACAAGGATCGGATATCCAATGAGGTCGTTCAGGTCGCCGCAGATATCTTCAATTTCAACAGACTCGCAACAGTCTTGATCATGAAACAATCTGAATCGTCGTCCCTCAGCATTTATAAATTCCATTGTATCGATATCATGAGTGATGGATTTGAGCGTCATCCCCACGAGAGTTGTAAAGGGTACATGCTTTTTCATCTTTATTCACTCCGGAAACTGATTGTATTCCACGCCATCAATGAGGCGTCCGGTTTTGCTTTTGCCGACGCGGCGCATGAGCCGTGCCGCCGGGCTTCCTTCAGCCAATGCCACCTGACAGAATTGTTTTATGAAAGCGGCGTCGCTTCCTTCAGGCCGTTGCTCCGGCCTGGCGCTTCTGTAGCAATCTATGATGGAGCAATACTTGCCGCGCTCGAAGCTGTCCGCCTCCCGCCACTCTCCGTTGCTCTTATGCAGGTACGGCACACCGGCATCGGCGCACTGCCGGGCCAGCGACCGCAGCCAGTCAGGATGCGCAGGGCGGGCATTGGGGCCGGTTTCGAGGCCGCTGATCACCCAGTTGAGTAGCATGTCGTAGTGTTGGATATCGCCCGTCACATCATATTGGCAATTTGCCAGTTCCAGGTAATGCGATATATTCACCGCCCCCAGCATGGGCTCCACGCTCACGCCACGCTTTGTCGCCGGAACCTGAAGCAGAAGTGGTATTTTTTCGTCTGCCTCTGACTGATTGCAGATGGTCGCCAGAGCCCAAAAGTTTGGCAGCGGCCAGAGGTATTCGTGCCGCAACAAGGGGTGCTTTTCATGTTCAGGCTGCGGAATCGTCTGCCCCTCGGCATAGTCCGAAAAGCTAATGTCGGGATCATCGGTAAAAATCCAGCCGTCACCGGCTGCGCACCAGCGGCGCAAGAGTACATCTGGCCCTGGCGCGAAATATTCAAGCATGCGGTCTACACGCTTTGTCACCATTATGAATTTATGCCCGTGTCCATTGGTGAAAATCGTATCGGCCAGAATAGATGCAAAGACTTCATCGAGCGCATCTTGTGCCACATTCGGGTGAAACATGTCGGTCATGCTGCCAATGAACACACGCTTATTTTTGCCTGGCACACGGTGCGGTTCATCATGGCGGTGAGCATTCGTGGTGCTGTAATGGATTTTCCCCGTCCAGCCGTTCTTATCCACTATCCCGGCGTACTTTTGCGCCGTGAGCGGATTCTTTGACAGCCGCCAGGCCATCTTTTCGGCATAGCAGTTGTCGCATCCGGGCGAGCACTTTGAGCAACCAACAATAGGATTAATGGTGTGGTCACACCACTCGATGCGTGTTTTACTCATGGTTTACCTCCGCTCTCAGCGCGTCCATGGCGGCGCGAGATGCCTTGACTTCAGATATTGCCTTGCGATGCCTTTCCTTTGCGGATCGGACTCGCTTTTTTAAATTTGGATAATTCCATCCAGCCCGATAGCCATGCTCAACTTCGCGGGCTAAGGTTTCAATTTTTTTGCGATATGCAAAACTTTTTATTTTTTCATCCAGAGCCTCAATAAGCCGCTCCTGCGCCTCCGATATGGCATAAATTTTATCCAATTCATCAAGGCATAAAAGAGCGAAATCTTGCGCGTGAGTTTTAAAGAAACAAGTACAAGTGTCCGGGTTTCCCGCATCGTGCGCCTTATCGCTTAAAAACACGTCTCTCCAAAGCTTTCTGTTGCGGGCCGATGTTACAGGCATGTGGCTACTCATGGCTTTCACCTCCACAAACGCATTCCTCGTTCAGTCTGCCGCAGCGACCGCAATAGTTTTCAATGGTGTCCGCCAGAGACGCGGCACAATCAGTGTGATGTTCACATGTATGTGTAACGGTGCAATCGCCAGTGCTGCCGAAGCCGGGGCATTGTGTGTAGTTGCCGCCACTGGCCCACGGTTCTGGCTGGTCTTTAGGGCTTCCCACATACTCTTCGCCGCAGGCGTTGCATTTGTAGTTATTGTCCCCGTAATCGCTGAAAATTTGGCCTCCACAGGCGCACAAAAACGTCTTGCCTTTAACTGTTATGAAGGTTTCACTAATGCGAGACTGTTCCTTCTCCACCGCCAGCAGGCGGTCAATTTCGGCGGCGATCAGCGCCCCGGCGATTTCAAGCTGGCGCAGGCGTGTTTTTTTGTCGCGGTTTAGATTCCATCCAATTTGCCGGTCAATGTCGTCAGGAATGATGTATCCGCTATCACGCACAATATTGGTGTATTTCCCATCGTGCCACCGAATGACTTTTGCGCCCGCCTCAGTGAAAATAACTTCCGGCATGGCGTAATACACCGCAGCGAGAGCGAGTTCTCCCCCGGTATGCTGTGCATCATGCTCCGCATTCCACCCTTCCTTTTCAATCTGCCGTTCACGTTCAACAGCTATTCTTTCTGCTCCAGTCATCTTATTTTCTCTCCTTTTTAGTCAAATTTGATTATCTATGGACGCAACAAAGCCTCGCGCTTGATGCGCTTCTCGCCCTTCCTGAACACGACGACCACGCTGGCGAATGGTGCGCCGCCGTCACCGCCTACAAACTTGATCCGCCCGCGCACGAAATCCCAATCCGCAGCGTTCGGCACTATCAGGTCGTGCCAGCGTTTCGTGCTGGTGTCGCAGCGCAGGAGCATGACGACTTGGCGGGCATTGCCGGCTTCGACTTCGGCGATGGCTTTGCGTATCCAGAAGTCGGGCTGGCCCTTGCTGTAGGCTGGATTGCACCAGACGTTGCCGAACCACTTCTGTTTCAGCCCGTCTTCTTCGGGCGAGAAGTAGCTCAGGCATTTCGAGTTGTACTTTGTGGCGCAAGCATCCAGATCAAAGGTGCCGTACTTGCGTTCCTGCTCCCGAAAGAAATCTTCTGGCGTTTCCCAATCGTCTTTGCCGGTGGAGAGGCAGGCCTTGATATCAGCCACGATTCACCGCCTTATTTATCGGCGTTGCGCCTCCCCACTGATCAAGCTTATGTGTTCCGCCCTCCGTAAACTTCGTCCCTGTAAGCTGATTGTACCGCTCAGATTCGCTCCATCCACAAAAGCAGCCCCAAGGCCCATACATCCAGCCCAAACCGTTATGAATAGAGTCGCGGCAGCAATTGCTCCCGCAATTTGGGCATGTCATAGTCTCATTATTCATAAACCATCTCCTTTTATTCGCTTTCGACTACCTACGGACGCAACAAAGCCGCCTTACGCTCGGCAACGCCCTTCACCACTATCTCAACTGCTTCAGCCGCCGACGTGTACACGCCGGTAATTGCCCCGGCCTTGTCCCAATCGCGCAGGATCGATTTTTGGCGCTCAGTGGGCTCGCCGCCGGGCCGCTTGCCTTCCAGGAAGAACGCAAAGCCTTCGCAGCAGCCGTAAATGTCCACTTCGGACTGGCCGTAAAAGCCGCTGTGGGCCTTCTTCGCCCGGCAGTTGGGGAGCGCGTTGAGCTTTTTGATGGCGCTCTTGGTGATGCTGGTTTCGCGGGGGGTGGTCATTTTATCCCCTCCCTCAAAACATCCGGCACGCCGGGGTAGAACGCCCACCAGTCGATTGCCTGGACCTGACGCTTGCCGAAAATCGCATTGTGGAAATACCAGACATGCTCATTTCCTCTTCCATCGAGCGTCTGCGTAGTCGCTGATAAGCCGCTCGCAAAGCTTGCGTATCTGACGTGGGGGCTCGTTTTGCTGCATGGCCTTATTCAATTCGACAAGCGCAGATACAATCACTCCTGTCTTTTTCTGCCTCCGCATTCGCTCAATGGCTTCTATTTCACTTTTCGGAATGACACCGCAGAACTCGGAGTAATCGTTGCAGGCTTTGCGCAACACTTCCACGGATGCGCCCTGGTGCAGATGCGCGTACACAGCCCCGGCTATATCCATGAGCTTGCGGTGCTCTTCTACTTCGATTGTCATGGTTCTAGACGAGCATGCGGCGGCTTCATCGGACAAGTATTCATGCGGCTCCAGGGCCGCGTCGATGGCATGGTTCATTGTTGTTCCTCCAGATATTCCATTGCCGCTTTTATAAATGCCCTCGCCGCTTCGGCATTGATTGCATCGCCGTAGCCGCGCAGGCGCACCACTCTGGCGGGAGCCCCATGAGCCAGCGCGAAAGTTCCGGATCTAACTGGCCGCCACTTTCCATCCCGGCAGAAGAGCCAGTCAGGATCTCGCCAGAAGCCGTTAGTCGGGCCGGGGCGGTATTCAAGAATCCGATGTGAGCCTGCGAGGCAAGGCCCATATTCACCTTGCGCCCGTCCGGAGACTGCCCCGTCATGGAGGTATCCGGGCTCGGTCTCTTCCCGCCGCTCCCGTCCGATGCCGCTGGTGTGTTCCAGCCTGCCATCTCTGCTTGAGCGGGAAGCGCCGGAGAACCGCATCCCTTCGTCTTCCCCTCCCCCTCCGCAATCAAGCGTGCATTTCGCAACGTCTTCGTTTCCCACTTTTCTCCGGATACATCCGAGCATTTCGGAGTCTGCCATCCCGCCAAAGCCGCCTGCCGGGGCAACTGGTCCAGTCTTGTCCGCTCCGTCCCGTCCGGGAACGTCGCCGTTACCGCCATGCCTGGCGAGTCCTTCCAGTCCCGTGTTGAAGGCGTTGTCCAGCCGCGCAAAGCCATCGCCACAATTGCCAGATTCGACTGTGGTTTTTCTCTGCACATCCACCT
>JAJDJN010000039.1 GCA_030267245.1 Desulfovibrio sp. OttesenSCG-928-A18 | reverse complement strand
GCAGTCAGCCCTCCCGGGCTATCTCCATGCAAAATTTTGCCCGGTAGCTGCCGCCGGTGTCCTGGAACACATAGCTCATCATGTCGTAGTAGTAGCAATTTCCGGCCAGGCGCAGGCCGGCTGCTTTTATCTGCCGCAGTAACCCGGCGCAGGCGCGCAACTGGGACGTGATGTCTCCTTTATGGGCCAGGACGGCATAGCGCCCGGCGGGCTTGAGGTGCAGCATTGAACGCGGCGTGGCGCGTGTCGCCCGGCTGAAAAAATACCGTTCCAGGTAGAGCCCCTGCTCCACGTCCTCTTTTTCCAGAAGGAGGCCGAAGGGGCTCCGGGGCGTGCGCTTTTGCTGGCGGTAAAAATTGATGTATTCGGTGAAGCGTTCCGCGAAATCAGTTTCCTGGGCTTCAGGACTTGCCGCCGTGGGCACGATTTCCAGGCGCTCCTCCTCCTGCTCGAGCAGCAGCATGGTGTCGTAGGGAAAGTCCAGGGCTTCCCTGGTGCCGGCAGCCATATCGCGCAGCATGAGTTCGCGTTGGGCCAGTCTTGCTTTTTCCCTCTTGACAATGCGCTGCTTGTCTTCAAGCTGCTCCAGAAACTCGGCGGCATCCTTGTTGTTCATGTACTCCCGGATCTCTTTGAGCGAACTGCCGGTTTCCTTGAAGGTCGAAATCATGTCGAAATCGTAAATCTGTTCCACCGCGTAGTACCTGTATCCGTTTTCGGAAACATAGCTCGGCTTGAGCAGATCCTCCCGATCATAATGGAACAGCGTTTCCTTGGTCGTTCGGCAAAAGCCGGCGAATTCGCCGCTGCTCAGGTATTTTTTCTTCTTCATTTTTTTGTCTTGACTGTAGGCTTACACAATACTTTACAGTTGCATAACCCGGCGGAATTTGCAACCGTGCGTGGTTTTCCGCCCATGATGACGACAAAGGACCAAGAGAAAGCATGCGGCTACACAGCATATTCAATATAGCGCGGATATTGCGCGAACTGCCGGGGGACCTTGCTCCCCCCGGACTCCCCCGGCAGGGCGCGGCGGCCCCCCGCACCGGCGGACACGAAGGGCCATGCGGCGGGCAAGGAGCATGATGCCCCTTGCCCTGGTCCGGTTGGCGGCGCCCCCTGGCGGAGACTGCAAAGGGGCGGGGTTGCTTTGGCCGCCGGAGGCATATCCCGGGGGCAAGATTCGGGCTGGCGCCCCTGCTTCTTCTGCTTCTTGCCCTGAGCGGCTGCGACAAGGGGGAGCAGCAGCCGGCGGAGCCGGAAGAAGTGCGCTACAGCATTGTGACCGAACAGCGCATCACCCTGAGCAGCGATTTGCCGGGGCGGGTTTCAGCGCTGGTCATGTCGGAAGTCAGGCCCCAGGTGGACGGGATCATTCTGGAGCGCCTGTTCGAGGAAGGGGCCGACGTGCAAAAGGGACAGGTTCTCTACCAGATCGATCCCGCAGTCTACGAGGCGACCTACAACACCGCCAAAGCGGCCCTGGCCGAGGCCGAAGCCAATGTCGCCGCCCTGGCCCTGCTGGAGCAGCGCTACGGGGATCTGGTCAAGAGGAACGCCGTCAGCCGCCAGGATCTGGACAATGCCATTTCCGAGCACGGCCAGGCCCGGGCGCGCATCGCCAGGGCCCGGGCGGAACTGGAAGCCGCCGCCATCAACCTGGCCTATACGCGGATAAAGGCGCCGGTTTCCGGGCGCATAGGCGCGTCAGCCGTAACGCCGGGCGCGCTGGTTACGGCCAATCAGCCGGCCGCCCTTGCCGTCATCCAGCAAACCGACCGGGTTTATGTGGATATAACGCAATCCAGCGCGGACACCATCCGCCTGCGCCGCGCCATGGCTCAGGGGAGGATGGCCCCAAACGGCAGCGCGGCCAAGGTGCGCCTTACCCTTGAGGACGGATCGCCGTACACGCCCGTGGCGTCCGGGCATACGGACGGCGAACCGGACTGGATATTGGGCGATCTGCTGTTTTCAGAGATCTCCGTGGGGCAGACCACCGGGAGCGTTTCTTTGCGCAGCGTTTTCAACAATCCGGACGGTCTTCTCCTGCCGGGCATGTATGTGACGGCGACCATAGAAGAAGGCGCCCTGGACAGGGCGGTGCTCATTCCGCAAGGCAGCGTGCTCTCCAACGGGGCGGGGGGGCATGTGGTTTTTGTTCTGCACAGGGATGAATCCGGCGAGGATCTGTTCCGGGTGGAGCGCCGCGAACTGACCCTTTTGCGCACATACGGAAATCGCTGGATTGTTAAATCCGGGCTGGCGGCCGGAGATTTGCTGATCGTTGAAGGCCTGCAAAAAGCGCTGTCCGGCGAACTGGTCAAAGGCGTCATGGCGGCGCAGCCGGGAGCGAGGTAGGCCGTGGCCGCCTTTTTTATCAACCGGCCCATTTTCGCCTGGGTCATCGCCATCATGATCATGCTGGCCGGCGCGCTGGCCGTGCGCAATCTGCCCGTTGCGCAGTATCCCGACATCGCCTTGCCGCAGATCGGCATCTGGGGGCAGTATCCCGGCGCTTCGGCGCGCATTGTCGACCAGAGCGTCACCCAGCTGATCGAGCAGCAAATGAAGGGCATAGACAATCTTTTGTATATGCGCTCAACCAGCGATTCCTTCGGCAATGTCGAGATGTATTTCACCTTTGCCGCCGGTACGAATATCGACACGGCCCAGGTGCAGGTGCAGAACAAGCTGCAACAGGCCCTGCCCCAGTTGCCGGAAGTTGTACAGCGACAGGGGATACAGGTTTACAAGGCGGTGGAAAACTCCTTCATGGTCATTGCCTTTTACGCCGAGGGCGAGGCCATGCGCGCGGGCGACATAAGCGATTATGTGGCCAGTACCATGCTCGACCCCCTGAGCCGGGTGCAGGGGGTGGGCAACACAACCCTGTACGGCGGCCAGAACGCCATGCGCATCTGGTGCAACCCGGACAAAATGCGGCAGTACTCGTTGAATCCGCAGGACATCATCGCCGCCGTTCAGGAGCAGAACGCGCAGGTTGCCGGCGGCCAGGTCGGGGCGGCCCCGGCTCCCGCCGGGCAGGAAATCAGCATTACCGTGAACGCTTCTTCCCGGTTGGAAACAGTGGAAGAGTTCGAGCGCATCAGGCTGCGGACGGATGAGGACGGCTCCGTGCTGCGCCTCAAAGACGTGGCCCGTGTCGAACTGAACGAGGAAAGCTTCATGGCCCGCACCTGGTACAACCGGCACGAGGGGGTGGGCGTTGCCCTCAAGCTCGCGTCCGGGGCCAACGTGCTGCAGACCACGCAGGGCATCAAGGCGGAGATGGAGTCCCTGGCCCGTTTTTTCCCGCCGGGCCTCAAGTATGCCTATGCCGACGACCGCGCGCCCATAGTGGAAAAATCCATCAGCTCCGTTGTGAAAACCCTGCTTGAAGCCATAGCCCTTGTTGTGGCGGTAATGTTTTTATTCATGCAGAGCCTTCGGGCCACGCTTATCCCGGCCATTGCCGTGCCCGTGGTTCTGCTGGGCGTGTTCGCGGTGCTGTCGGCGGCCGGCTTTTCCATCAACATCCTGACCATGTTCGGCATCGTTCTGGCCATCGGCCTTCTGGTGGACGACGCCATTGTGGTGGTGGAAAACGTGGAACGCCTGATGCGGGACGACAAACTTCCGCCCAAAGAGGCGGCGCTCAAATCCATGCGGCAGATCACCGGCGCTCTGGTCGGCGTGGCTGTAGTCATTTCGGCCGTGTTCGTGCCCATGGCCTTTATGTCCGGTTCAACCGGGGTTATCTACCGCCAGTTTTCGATCACCATCGTCACGGCCATGGTGCTTTCGGTGATTGTGGCCATTGTGCTTACTCCGGCGCTGTGCGCCACCATGCTGCGCGCGCATGCGCATAATACCGGCGCGGGCTTTTTCGGCAGATTCAACAACTGGTTCGACCGCATCATCCGGCGTTATGCCGTTGGGGTGCGCGGAGTGATTAAGGCGCCCCGGCGCTGGACAGCGGCATTTCTGGTTGGGCTTGGGCTCTGCGTAACGCTGTTTGTGCATCTTCCCAAAGCCTTTTTGCCTGATGAGGATCAGGGCGTGTTGTACGTTGACGTTCAACTGCCGCCCGGCGCTTCCTTTGAACGCACCCGGAAGGTGCTGGCGGAAATAGACGACTATTTTCTTTCCGCTGAAAAGGATTCGATCCAAAGCGTCATGTCGGTTATGGGTTTCGGCTTCAGCGGCACCGGTCAGGGCTCGGGCATGGTCTTTCCCCTGCTCAAGGACTGGAGCGAGCGCGGCAGGGGGCAGAGCGCATTCGAGATCATGGAACGGGCCCAGGCCCGTTTTGGCGCAATGCCCGGCGCGCAGGTTTTCGTTCTGGCTCCGCCCGCGATCATGGAACTAGGCACCTCTTCCGGCTTTGACATGGAGTTGATGGACCGCGCCGCCAAAGGGCACGCCGCGCTGCTTCAGGCCAAAGATTTGCTGTTGCGGGACGCCAACGCCCGGGGTGAGATCGCTTACGCCCGGTATAGCGGGCTGGATGACGCCGAGCAGTATGAACTCAAAATAGATGGCGACAAGGCCGATGCGCACCGTCTGGGCAAGGGAGAGATCAACGGCGCCATCGGCGCGTATTGGGGCGGGGAATACATCAATGACTTTTCGGACAAAGGCAGGACGAAAAAAGTCTATTTGCAGGCCGAACCGTCCTTTCGTACCGGCGTTGACGATTTTTACCGCTACCACGTCCGCAACGCCAAGGGAGAAATGGTGCCTTTCTCCAGCTTTCTTAGCGTAAAATCCATTACAGCCTCCCCCAAGCTGACCCGCTACCAGGGCGTTCCTTCCGTAAAAATCGAAGGGGCGGCGGCGTCCGGCAAAAGCTCCGGGCAGGCCATGGCGGCCATGGAGGAAATCGCCGCCGGCCTGCCCTCCGGTTTCGATTACGCCTGGACGGGGCTTTCCTTTCAGGAATTGATGTCGGGCAACCAGGCGCCCATGCTCTACTCCCTGTCGATCATCGTGGTCTTTTTGAGTCTGGCGGCCCTGTACGAGAGCTGGACGATACCCTTTGCCGTGCTGATGGCCGTGCCCACGGGGCTTGTGGGCGCGCTTGGCGGCATGTACCTGCGCGGCATGAGCAATGACATCTACTTCCAGATCGCCTTGCTTACCATTGTAGGGCTGTCCGCCAAAAATTCCATTTTGATCGTGGAATTCGCGCGGCAGCTGCATGAAAACGGCAAAGAGCTGCTTGCCGCAACCGTGGAGGCCTCGCGCCTGCGTTTGCGGCCCATCATCATGACCTCGCTGTGCTTCATTCTGGGCGTTGTGCCGCTGGCAATGAGCAGCGGAGCCGGTTCCGGGGCGCAAAACGCGCTGGGCACGGCGGTCATGGCCGGGATGATCACGGCGACCGGCCTGGGCATTTACTTCACCCCCCTGTTTTTCGTGCTGGTGACGCAGTTTTTTTCAAAAAAAGAATAAGAATCACATGATGATAGTAGGGCGCCGTTGGACCTGGATTTTGCGCAAAGCGTAAAGGCCGGGCGCGGGTGTTGTCCCGCGTGCTTGCCGCCGAAGCCGGCAATTTTTGGGACTGTGCTCCGGTCGGAGAATGCGTTTACGAGATGCGCATACATCACTGGCCGGGAAGCCGCTCCGTTTCAACCGGGTTTTTCCTCATTTATTGCATTCCCTGTTGAAAACGATACAGCGCTTCTGAGATGTTTTCCATATTTCATACTAATGGATGCTTTTTAAGGGCCGGCTACCTAAATCTGTTAACTTAATTTGCCCTATCGACAGCGCGGCAGACAGGGCTGGGAACCGGGACGCTTCGGCCGCCGCAGGCACCACCAGAAAAAAAGCCCCCTTGCCGTGGGCGGGCAGGGGGCGTATGGGTGAAAGCCCGGGGAGGGGAGGCCAGAGCATTTCAACTTTTAAAAGTTGAAATGCTCTGGCTATTTCCCGAGGGCCCCGGCGTCGGCAAAGGGGTGAAAATACAGCCAGAGCACAGCGCCGATTTCCACGTCCTTGTCCTTGCCCTGGTAGGGGATTTTTTCTTCGCCTTCCTGCAGGGCGGCAAAGCCCCACCAGCCGGCGCGCGGGGCCGCGTAAACGAACATGCCCCGGCTGTCGGCCTTCACGGTCTGGGTGACCATGCTTTCAAAGGGCGCAATGCCCTTTTTGTCCGGGCCGGGGTACCATTCCACCTCCACCTCGGCAAAGGGCACGGGCTCGCCGGCGTTCAGCACCTGTCCCTGAAACACGTTGCCGGCATACAGGGCGCCGGGGCGCACAAAGGGCACGATCTCGGTCTTCAGCCCCAGGGGCTCGTCCCAGCCCTCGTCATCGCCAAAGGCATCCACATAGGCCTTGGTATAATGAATGATATAGCAATCCTCGCTCTCTTCAAAATATGGCTGCGGCTCCATGACAAAGGTATAGAGCCCCGGAGCCTTGATGCTGTAAGCGGCCTCAAAAACGCTCATGCCGCGTTCCGTGCCTTTCTTGAGCGCGCCGAGCAAATCCTGAGCCTTGCCCCCGTGGAAGACCTGAAAAGCGCGGGGAGTTTCCAGGTTCATGCCCACGTTTTCAAAGGGATGCCAGAACTTGAGCGCCACGCTGATGTTGGCGCCCCTGGCCTCCATCACCGTGGGCGCGGAAGGAATGACCATGCCGAAATGCGCATACGCGGCCGAAACGCTCAGCAAAAGGCCGGCAATGGCCAGCGCGCCCAGGCGCAAGGGGGAATGAGGGTGCTTCATTTTCATCTCCGTGCTACTTTGTAAGATTTTTAAGCAATTCGTGTTACGCGACTCTATGCCTTTCGCTCCATGCGGTCAAGCTTTCTTTGCGGCTTTATTTTTGGCTTTATCCGGGCTTTCTTTCATGGCATTTAATTCCCTATCAGCAACCCGGTAGATTATTGTTCTTGACTTATTTTTTGTAATATTGTCTATAGTGAAATAAAGCTGGTACAGTATTTTGCCGTATTGCAACGCGCATTTTGTGCAAGAAGAGGCGGCGCGTTGCCTTATGACATTCCGCATGGCTTTATATCAACCTTTTTGGCCTGCCGCCGGACGATTTCGCGTCAATAACGCGTAGCGTCCAAGGCTATCGGGACCGCAGGATCCAGGTAGGGAACAGAACCTCCAAAGACACCGTCATTGTTGAGAAAAGCTGTTCAATCGTCTTTTTGCCCTTTGCCTGCTCCAGGTTCTGAACAGGGCCACCGCGCAAGGTCTGTGCGGGCCTTGGGCAATCGCCCGCCCGGAACCCGGCCGAGCGGCCAAAGAATAAAAACCCGCATTGAACGCGCTTTCTTGACGCAGCAGCGACAAGCGGTACTGACGGCTACGGCGGTCAAAGGCTCATGCGCCGGCAAAGCGGCCGGCAAAGACCCGGGCCCAAAGGGATCGGGGGCATGCTCCTCCCCGGAAGGCCGGAATCCGGCTGAACGGGTCCGCATCCTGAACGCGCAAAAATGGGCCGGACCAAGCTCCGGCGTCTTTTTCCGGCCGTCCCGCTCCTTCCTCTTGTCGGCTCCTGCACAGCATTCCAGCGGCAGTGGGTCCTTTGCGTTCTGCCGTTTGACAACGGCAAAGCCAAGCCGCGCATAGCGCGCGGGGGAACACCTAACCGCATCGGCCGGAAGCGGCCTGGCCTCTTTCGGACTGATGCGTTGCGGCATCTTACCACCAGGGGAACATATGGGTGAAAAAAAGACCAACTACCGCCTGGCAGCCGTTATTTTAGGCGGTGTTGTGGTGTTGTGCGCGGTTTCCGCCTTTGCCCTGCAGGCCACCTCGACTTACGAGTTCTGCAGTGCTACCTGCCATGAGATGAACGTGCATGCCGAAGAGCTGCGCTTTTCATCCCATGCCAAGGACAAGGACGGCAAACGCATCGACTGTGTGCAGTGCCACATTCCGGCTGGATTCGGCCCGAGGTATTTCAGCGTAAAAACTTATTCGGGACTCAAGGATTTGTACGTGCACTTTTTCGGCGACCCGGACAATCTGTACAGGGCCGAGTTGCAGCCCGTTGCCAGACGTTTTATCGACGACGCCAACTGTCTGGCCTGCCACGCGGACCTGTCGCTTGACGCCAAAGGCGAGAAGCCAATTTCCGCCATCGGCAAGCTCGCCCACGACGCGTACCAGGGGAAGAACGGGCAGGCGCGAAGCAATTGCGCCGGCTGCCACATCAATCTCGCGCATCTGCCCGAGTTTGATCGCAGGCTGACTGTGAACACCGAGTTTACTTCCCGTATTTTACATAAGGAGGCATTGCGCTGATGGCCGCAAGTAAAAAAATCATGCTCGCCGCTTTGGTCGCCCTTGTTCTCGGAGCCGGCGGATTTTTTCTGTATATCAACGCCGCCTTCCCCCAGGATCGCTGCGAGGGGGCAAAACATCTGGACAGGCCCGAAGAATTCGCGGACTGCGTAACCTGCCACACCAAGGCCTCGCCCAAGGTGACCCAGGACTGGCAGGAGTCAAAACACGGCGTCATGCTCGTCAAATGTGTGGTCTGCCATGGAGAGCCCGACGGCAAGGGCTCGGTGCCCTTTGAACGGGCGCCGGATCCCATACGCATCTGCGCCCAGTGCCATGACCCGGCCATAAAGCGCATGGTGGCCAAATACGGTTCCAACCTGGATTGCAACAGTTGCCATCCCAACCACCAGAACCCCATGCACGGCGACGCGTACGAGAACAAAATACCGACCACAAAGATAAGCTTGCCGGAATAGAACGGCCCGTTCATGCACCGTGACGGTCGCTTTCCGCACAGGTTTTTTTTAAGGAGTGCCACATGACGCTATCAAGACGGGATTTCATAAAAGGCTCGGCCGCGGCTCTTGCCCTTTCCGCCATCGGCGGCCCCTGTTTTGCCGCCGCAAAAGAAGAAGCCGACAAGTGGGTAAAGGGCGTTTGCCGCTATTGCGGCACAGGCTGCGGCGTGCTTGTGGGAGTTAACAAGGACGGCAGGGCCGTCTCCATCAAGGGCGACCCCAACAACCATAACCAGGGCCTGCTCTGCCTCAAGGGCGCCATGCTCATTCCGGTCATTTACAGTACCGACCGGATCACGGAGCCCATGATTCGCAAGGACGGCAAAAAAAGCGAACTGACCAAAGTCAGCTGGGACGTGGCCCTGGACTTCGCGGCCAAGCGCTTCAAGGACGCGGTGGCCGAATACGGCCCCGATTCCATTGCCTATTACGGCTCCGGCCAGGCCCTGACCGAAGAATCCTACCTGGCCAACAAGATCTGGAAGGCCGGCTTCAGGACCAACAACGTGGACGGCAACCCGCGCCTGTGCATGGCGTCGGCCGTGGGCGGCTACATGACCACCTTCGGCAAGGACGAGCCCATGGGCACTTACAACGACATCGACAACGCCACCTGCTTCTTTATCATCGGCTCCAATACCTCCGAAGCGCACCCGGTGCTCTTCAGACGTATCGCGCGCCGCAAGCAGAGTTCGCCCGACGTGAAGATCATCGTTGTGGACCCGCGCCGTACCAATACCTCGCGCATCGCGGATCTGCACGTCTTTTTCAAACCCGGCACCGACCTTGCCCTGCTCAACGGCATGGCCCACATCATTTTCAAGGAGGAACTGGACGACGACCGTTTCATCAAGCGCTATCTCCAGTTCCAGGATAACGAGGGCAACGCCCGCAGCCTTGAGGAATACAAGGAGTTCGTGGCCCAGTACACTCCGGAAAAGGTGCACGAGATCACCGGCATCGACCCGGATATGGTGGTCAAGGTGGCGCGTATGTTCGCCGAATCACCGGCCACCCTTTCCCTCTGGTGCATGGGCATAAACCAGCGCTCACGCGGGGTCTGGGCCAACAACCTGATCCACAACCTGCACCTGATAACCGGCCAGATCGGACGCCCCGGCGCCTCGCCCCTGTCCCTTACCGGGCAGCCCAACGCCTGCGGCGGCGTGCGCGACACCGGCTCCCTGGCCCACCTGCTGCCCGCCGGCCGCGTTGTGGCCAACGAAAAGCACCGCAATGAAATAGAGGATTACTGGGGGGTGCCGCGCGGCACCATCCAGCCGAAAATGGGGCACCATACCGTGGCCCTTTTTGAAAACATGGCCTCGGGCAACGTCAAGGCCGTGTTCATCCACTGCACCAACCCGGCCCATACCCTGCCGCACCTCAACAAGTATACCAAAGGTCTGGAAACGGCCTTTGTTGCCCAGACCGAGTGTTTCCACGATGCCGAAACCCTCAAATACGCCGACGTGGTCTTTCCGGCCGCGTTCTGGTGCGAGACTGAAGGCGTCTACGGCTGCACCGAGCGGCGCTATTCCCTGATCGAACAGGCCGTGGCCCCGGCCGGGCAAAGCCGGCCGGCGGTGGAGATCCTCATGGAGTTCGCCAAGCGCGCCGGCGTTGACCCCAAGCTCATGCCCTACAAGAACTCGGCGGATATCTGGGAGGAATGGCGCAAACTGAGCCAGGGCACCCCGTATAACTTCTATGGCATGACCCGCGAGCGCCTCAAGAAAGAATCGGGCATAAAATGGCCCTGCCCCAGCGAAGATCACCCGGGCACCGATCTGCGCTACGTGCGCGGCGAAGACCCGCTGGTGCCGGTCAACCACGAAACCAAGATGTTCTTCTACGGCAGGCCGGACGGAAAACCCATCGTCTACCTCAGGCCCTATCAGCCGCCCTTTGAACCGGCGGACGACGAGTATCCCTTTGTGCTCACCACGGGCCGGGTCATCGACCACTGGCATACCGCCACCATGACCGGGCAGGTGCCGGAACTGAGAAAGGCCTACCCCTCGGCCTTTGTGGAAATCAACCCCGACGACGCGAAAAAACTGAACATCAACAACGGCGACCCCGTGGTGCTGGAAACCAGACGCGACAAGATGACCTTCCCGGCCAGGGTCACCGCAACCTGCATGCCGGGGCTTGTCTTCTGCCCCTTCTTTGACAAGAAGCTGCTGGTCAACAGGCTCTTCCACGACGCCGTGGACGCCGCTTCCAAGGAACCGGAATACAAGATCTGCGCCACCAAGGTATACAAACAGGGCTAGGAGCAAATTTGTATTCGCCCGCAAGGATTTGTCCTCAAATCCTTGCCCTGAAATGCTCGCAGGCTGGCTTTGCCCGCCGCCAAGCAGGCATTGCAAAGGTAACCGCTTTGACCCGGATTTTGCGCTTCGCGCAAAATCCGGGTGGCCCCTTGCGACCGGTATCCGGGCTGACCCGCATCCTTTTCCAGGTTCACAACAAGGAATCGCCATGGCAATTCTGGGCTTTCTCACGCACACAGTTGAGGGAAAAAGCAAAGAGGTGGAGGCGGCCCTGGCGGCCATGCCGGAACTTAGCACCTACGGCATTCACCAGGACTGCTACGTCGTTGTCGTGGCCGAGGCGGACAGCGCCGACCTTGAAGGGCTCATGAGCCGGGTGCACGCCCTGGACGGGGTGCTGACAACCTATGTAACCTCATTGAATGTCGAGGATGAACAGTGAGCGTCTTCTTGCGCCCGCCCGGGGTGGTGTCGGAAAAGGATTTCAAGTCCAGGTGCATCTCCTGCGGCCAGTGCGCCCAGGTCTGCAACTACGCCTGTATCGAACTGACGCCGGATCACCTGTTTTTCGGCGGCGAGACCCCCAAGGTATTCCACCGCAAAAGCCCCTGCTTTCTGTGCATGAAATGCAGCGCCATCTGTCCCACCGGCGCGCTGCGCGATGTGCGCATGGAAAATGCCGGCATGGGCATGGCCTTTCTGAACCTGAAAAAATGTGTGGACTATCAGGATGGAAGCGGGGTCATGTGCTGGACCTGCCACGACAAATGCCCCTTGCGCGGCAACGCGATTACCCTGCAGTACGGCTATATCCCCGTCATCCATGCAAGCTGCGTGGGCTGCGGCGTGTGCGAGTACGTCTGCCCCATCCACGCCATCGAGGTCAGGCCCGCGCGTCTGCTGCCCCCCGATGCGCAAGCGCCTTCTGACGGAGAAAAATCATGAAGCCGGGCAGCATCCGTTTCTGGCGCAGGCTTGTGCAACTGTGCGTGGCCCTGGCCTTTATCCTCATCCCCATTCTGAACAAGGCGGAGTTCAATCTGTTTTCCGGCAACTTTCTCGCCTTTTCAGCCGCCGGCGTCCCCTTCAACGACCCCCTGGCCGCCCTGCAGGTAGTGCTTGGCACCGCCCAGGATCCGGCTCCCTTTCTGGGCACGGACAACAACGCCATGTTCCTGGGCGCCGGCCTTGTGCTGCTGGTCGCCTTGCTGCTCGGGCCGGTGTTCTGCTCCTGGATCTGTCCCTATGGTTTTTTATCCGAACTGACGCACGGCCTGCAGGCGGGCAAAAAAGCGCAGGCCGCCCCGCAGGCGGCGCGTTTGGAGCCGGCCGGCGCGGCGGGGCCCTCGCCGCGCCCCATAGCCGCGCGCGCCGGCATCGCCCTGCTCGGGCTTGGGCTGGTGCTGTTCATCTCCCCCGTGCCGCTGCTCAACCAACTGTCCATGCCCGGCTGGTATTCACGCGGCCTGCAGCATCTCGTCCTTTACGGCGATCTGCTTGTGGGCGCCGGAATCATGCTGCTGCTCTTTCTGCTCCTGGAAGGCGTGATCGGCAAGCGGATCTGGTGCCGGTACATCTGCCCGCAGTCGGTGCTCATCTCCCTGGCCGCCTGGCTTATGCCGGCAAGGCTGCGGGTGCGTTTTACGCGCAAGTCCTGCACCTGCCCGGCCTCGGACAGGGCCTGCCTGGCGGCCTGCTCCCTGGGCCTTAACCCGCGCGCGCCCAAAAGCGCCGCCCAGCGCCTGCAGTGCACCAACTGCGGCGACTGCATCGACGCCTGCCGCGCCCGTGGCGGCGCGCTGGATTTTGCCC
>JAJDJN010000038.1 GCA_030267245.1 Desulfovibrio sp. OttesenSCG-928-A18 | reverse complement strand
CAAAAAAATATAACACACATAATTCAACAATAGCATCACTTTTCTTCTTTTGGGGATAAGTTTCTGAAAAGATCTTGATAGCGATGTATTTCCCGGGTCTTTGCTGCCCCGCATATGCCGGGTGATGCCTCCCTTACAAGCGAAACAAGGCACTTTGTCCAAAATTGCACTAACCCTGTCAAAACCTTCGTCAGTCATCTGAATCTTTGCTTAACCTCGCTCCCCTGGATTTATGAAACAGTAAAATTCAGCACGAAGCAATAATAATCATGTCCTTGCTGAAGCGTCTTTTTGATGGCCGACAGTACGAAAACACTCGCAACGTTTACGCATGTTAGCGGGGCCCAACTTCACTTCTGCGCCGGAGTCATAAAAATATCCCGGTTACGCTGAGAAGCGTGGGCGTTTTTTTATTTCAAGCTGCTTACGTCACGTATGGGATATTTTTCACTTGCCTGCTTCTTTGAATACGCGTATAGATCAATTAACATAAAGTGGGAATGTTATGGACTCTTGCCGCGACCTGCGCAAATATTTTTTGTTATCCTTCTGTATCGCAGCGCTGATACTGGGGCAGGTCTGTGTTTTTCCCAAAACGCAAGCTTCCGGTGATGAGCAGGATTACGTGCGCCGCTACGATTCAGCGGTGTCATTGACATTCTGCGTACCAAACGGTTTTGACCAGCAAATGCTGAGCCAGGTCATCACCGACAGCGACCTGCCTTTATGCATTTCAGCACCGGAAGCGGAGGCCGTTTTAAGGCACGCCGCTTCCGAACTCCCCCTCCGGCGTCAGCTCTGGCCCGGCCTTCCACCGCTCAGATCCCCGCCTTCTTTCGTATAGAGCAAATTCACTTTGAAAAAGTGTATTTACCCCGCAGGGATTTGTCCTAAAATCCTTGCCCTGAAATGCCTGTAGGCCAGCCCTGCTCGCCCCCAAACACGCATTTCAGAGGTAATTTGCTCTAATCATTCTACATTTCAATGAACTTTCCATGAAAGATTATTCTTCATGGTCTGTCTGGCGTCTAATTTAATGTTGGGCTTTCAATTCACATACCCAAAGACCGCTAGTCTTTTCAAAGTAACAGGAGGCATTATGGATCGCGAAACTAAAATAGGTCTTACTTGCATGTGTGTGATGCTTGTCGCCGCAACCGGCTTTCCCATTTTGCTCAAGTTTATGGGCGGCTGGTAACAAGCTGTTGTAACCTGTTTTAACCCACCCGCCCTTCGGGGCGGCCAACCGGACTTTTTGCATACCCAGCAGGAGGAGCAGCCCGGGAATTGCGCAAAGCGCTGAGAAGCCTTTGTGCCCCCAGGCTCTCCCCCGCACCTAGCCCGGATTTTGCGCTTTGCGAAAAATCGGGGCGGACCGATTCATGAGCCTGGCACGGAACAAGCCCAGTTCGAAACAGGGCGCAGCCAGAGAACCCAAAGACCATTAATCGGAGCTTCCTCAAAAACAGCCCGGATTCTGGCCTGTTATCCGGATTTCCTCCCACCCTTACGGCAAAACTACACGCGGATAATTTTGCTGGCCGCCGCCATGCTGGTCACCACATCCAGCATGTTGGTGGTTTCGCCCACCGCTTTTTTGGCCAGCAGCCCGAAATGCTCGAGGCAGGTGCCGCAAACCAGAATGCTGACGCCGGATTTTTCCAGATTCCGCAATTGCTCCAGCACCGGGCTGCCTTCAGCGGCCAGGGTCACGCCTCCGTTCAGCAGGATAATGCGCCACAGCGCCGAACCAATTTCCGGCAGTGTACCCAGAAAATTCTTCATGAGTCTGCCGCCGAGTTCGTCATCGCCGCTGCCGAAAACCGGGGTAATGATCAGCACCAGGGTGCGCATATCTTCCGCCGCCGGCCTGCAGGCGTATGACGGCAAATCTTCCGGCGCGCTGTTCGCGCCACCTTCGGGCGCAGGCCCGGCCGCGTCCGTATGGGCCCTGATGCGCCAAAGAGCGCCTTCTTCCCCATAGCTTGCCGCATAGCCTTTGCTGCGCAAAAAACGGCTGACATTTTCCAGGCCGGCCAGGTTGTCCACAATGACATCCAGATCGGCCGGCCGGGAGCTCTTGAACAACTCCAGCAACTTCATGACCGGTTGCGGGCAGGGCATGTTCCGGCAGTCGATAAAAACGGGGTTCATTTTTTTCCTTTCTTCCATGTGCAACAAGTTACCGGAAAGTTTATTCAATATGCAGCCGTGGTCCTCCGGACGCCTCCCGGACAAAGCCGACAACATGCCCGGCATCGCCGCTGTCCTTGAGTATGGCCATGGCCGCATCAAGGTCTTCCGGCTCAAGGGCCATGAGTATGCCGCCTGATGTTTGCGCGTCAAAAATCACATCCACCCACAAGGGGTTCACCCCGGGCTCCACAACGGTGTCCTTGAGTCGATAGCGCTTGTTGGCATGACTGCCCGCTGGCAACAGCCCCATTTCGGCCAGGTCCAGCACGCGGGGCAGCAGGGGAAGGGATTCGGACTGAATGTGCACGTCAACGTGCGAAGCTTCCGCCATTTCCAGCGCATGCCCGCCCAGCCCGAAACCGGTGATGTCCGTGGCCGCTCCGAGACGCAATTCGCGGATAACCCTGCCCCCGCCCGCGTTCAGGCGGGCCGCGTTGGCGATCAGCGCCTGCTCCAGTTCGTCCGCTCCCTCCAGCCCCACCTTGACGGCCGTGGAGAGCAGGCCGGTGCCCAGCGGCTTGGTCAGCACAAGCACCTGCCCCGGCTTCAGATTGGTGTTGGTGGCAAAACTGTCGGGAGAGACCATACCGGTGACCGAGAGCCCGTATTTCACTTCCGGGTCGTTCACGCTGTGCCCGCCGGCCAGGGCGCAGCGAGCTTCATCCAGCTTGGCTGCCCCGCCCGCCAGGATCTGTTCCAGCACGGACGCGGGCAGTTCCTGCACGGGAAAGCAGACGATATTCATGGCGCACCAGGGTTCCCCGCCCATGGCATATACGTCGGAGAGCGCGTTGGCGGCGGCAATCTGCCCGAAAGCAAAGGGATCGTTCACAACAGGGGTAAAAAAATCAAGGGTCTGCACCAATGCCATGCCGGCAGGCATGGTGAGCACGGCGGCATCTTCATTGCTGTCGCTCCGCGTGAGCAGGCGTTCCCTTGTCACCGCGCCGGCCGGCAGCTTGTCAAGCAGTCCCGCCAGGATCTGGGGCGGAATCTTGGCGGCGCAGCCTGCGGCCAGGCTTTTATCCATGAGACGCACGGGCGAATCGCTTGTTTTTGTGGAAGACATGGCGAACTCCTTATGAAAAAAAGACATCCGTAATCACAGGCGCTGTCAGGACGGCTTTTACAGTATGCGCAGCCAACAATCCGGTGAAAACGGCCGGGCCTTGCGCGGCAAAAAAACTGGCTGCCCAGGCCCCAATGGGGCCAAGGTTGATAGAGGGAGGAAGAAAAGGGAAAGAAGATGCCCCCGTCAGACTCCAAAGAAAGACGTAGACTTATGGGGCATCGCCCGGCCGGCGCACGGGATGCTCTCCAACCTGGAGACGCCCGAGAGATGGTCATGGCCTCGCGCCCGCCAGCGGATACAGAGGATGTAGCTTATGGTAGGATGTGAACATGGGCATTTCAAGTGTGAAATTATCTGGGGCCTAACGCGCGAAATACAGCAGGGCCTGCTCGCGGGCTTTAAGCCATTGCTGGCACTGCTTTTCCTGCACTCCCTTCTGGGACTCGTCGGCCAGAATGCTTTCAAGGTCGTCCTGCAAAGCGCCCGCCGCCTGCACAAAGACCTCGCTGAACTCGCGCAGCCGCTCAACTCCGAAGCGCCAGACAATGCCTTGCAGGATGCTGTCCACATCCCCGTCACTGGTTCTGGTCTCGCAAAACAGGTCGGAGAGCAGAAAAGTACGGGCGCTGTCCTCAAGCATGGCCTTGACCTGATCTTCCGGATCCGTACTCAGGCGGGGCTGGCCCTTGGGCGCTGGCGGAATGATATTGCGCACCGCAAAGTCGCCCAGTTCCACGATCTGGCGTTTGACCGTCCGCCGGCTGTTCTCCTTGCTCCAGTCCTTGACCCTGGCAACGCACTGCGACTGGATGTGCAGCTTGCCGGCTTCCACAGTCACGGGCGTAGAGTCGCACAGCTCCGTCCCCTGAGCGAAGATGGTGCTCTGGCCGCGCAAGGCGTCATACATGAGCACCGATGTGGAGCCGCAGGGTTCGCTGCCGCACTCGCGCTCCGGACGATCCTGAAAAATGGCGATCACGGCCGCATGGTCACCAGTCCAGAAAAATGGAGCCGGGGACTCCGCCTCGCTGCCCTGTCCGGGGGCGTGATGAGCCTCGCCCAGAGGGATGAAAAAAGGGTATGAAAAGAAATACCAGCGCCGGACAGCCTCGGAACCGGCATCCACGGCAAGCACCCTGCCGTCTGGCGACAGAGTGAGATCGCGACAGGACGCGGCCTCGGCAAAGGGGAAATGCCCCATGTACTCGCTCTTGGCATTGAAGAGCACAATGCAGGGCTCGAGCCCGGCCCTGGCCGCCCGCTGCTTGTCCAGAGTCACATAGCGACCGGGGGCGTAACGGATGGCAAAGGAGCCCACTTCGTCATCTTCAAAAATCAGGCTTTCGCCCTGCTCGGTAAAAATGGCAAAGGAATTTTTCTTGAGAAAGAACTTCTGCGCCCGCGCATGGCCCGCAAAGATCATTCCCGCGAGGACACACACGCCAAACAGCCCAAAAAGCCAGGTAGTAAAACGCTGCGGCATTATGCACCCTGCGGGAGATCCTGAAACGGTCAGTCGGAAAAATTAATGTAGAAAACGCCGTCATTGGAGCTCTGGCGTTTTTTGAAATACTCGGTCCGGTAGTTGGAACCCCTGGGTTTTTCCTTTTTATGCTTGTACATGAACTTGTCGCCCACCACAGGCAGGGCAAGGGCGTCGCTGCTGCCCTTGCGGCCGCCCCAGCGCGCCTTGCCGCTGGTGCCCAGGAAATAAATGATGCTGTTATTGGTGTTCAAATTGATCGAGGTGGCCCCGAGGCCGTCCACGTTGAACCACCCGCGCACGATCCAGTCGTCCGCCCTGGCGTCCTTGTAACAAAAAGCAATATAAATCTTGTTCGTGGTCTTGTTGGTTACCTTAACGGTCTTGGCCGAAGCTGCCCCGGCCAGCAAACACAGCACAAGAACCAGCAGAGGCAGACATTTCCAAAGAGATCTCCTGAACATAGGCACTCCTTACACACACTGCGGAGACAGAGCCAAAAGGGAGGGACGCAGAAAACTCGGCCATTGAAGAATACTGCGACTTGCAGTAGACCACAAAGCCGTAAGTTTTGCAACGGTTGTTTTTAATGGAAAAATACATTTTACGTCAGCCTGAACGGCGCGGAGGGGAAGACAATTTTTTGACTTTTCTTTGCAAGGAGAGTAGATTTCGTCGCTTACACGCGCGTGCCCATACGCACGCCGCTTCCCGGCGGCGGATACCGGCCCGCGTCCTTACGCTTTCCCGCGATATTTTCTGAAGGAGACATCTATGTCGGCAAAACCGGAGCAGTCAGCTTCGCTTATGGGCTCACTGCAATCAGAGGTCGCCACCGAGGCCTCGCCCCTGATGCTTTTTCTCATCCGTCACGCCCGCACCATAGCCATTGTGTTTGTGCTGTGCATCGTCGCCATCATCGCCTGGTGGATATATTCCTGGCAGGCTGACAAGACAAGGGCGTCGGACATCATGAAGCTGGGGGGCATGATCAGCATCAGCGATCCCGCAAGCCGCCTGGAGAAACTGGAGGCCTTCGCGCCCCAGGCGCCGGATTCCGTGCAAAAGGCCGTGTGGTTCGCCATCCTGGACGCCGCCACGGAACTCAAGGACCAGGAGCGCATTTACACCGCCTGGAGCCACATCGCCGGATTTGACAAAAGCGTCAAGGCCACAGCCACCCTGGGCATGGCCAACGCGCTGGCGGAGCAGGAAAAATACGCCCAGGCCATAGAGGTTCTGGAACAATCCCTGCCCGGCCTTGCCAAGGACGACGCGGCCAATATCCGCATCCGCATCGCCTATCTTGCCGAGCTTACCGGTGATTATCAAAAGGTCCTCAGTTGCGCCGACGCCATTGTCGCCAACCCAGGCGAACTGACCAACGTCAATTACTGGGTGCAGAAAAAAGCCGACGTCTCACGCAAGCTCGGCAAAGAACAGCCGCTGCACCCGGCCGCGACTTCCGACAAGGCCGCGCCAGCCGCCGCAACTTCCGAAGCCGCCCCGGCATCCCCGGAACAGGGCGCGACAGCGCCGTCCGCCGCCGCTCCGGCCTCCGCTTCCGGTACTGAAGCGCCGGCAACGGCCCCCTGATCCCTTTTTCCTCACCGCGCCCGGCCAGGGCGCGGGACTGAAGCCAAGGAGTTCCATCATGAACCATCCACTGCTGGCCCCGGAAGGGGCGCGGCAACTGCTGCTCGGGAACGAAGCCATAGTGCGCGGCGCTCTTGAGGCGGGAGTGAATATGGTGACCTGTTATCCGGGCACGCCGTCTTCGGAAGTGCCGGACAACTTCCGCCGCATTGCCGCCTGCGGCCGTTTCCGGCTTGAATATTCCGTAAACGAGAAAGTGGCGCTGGAAGTGGCCGCCGGCGCGGCCCTTGCCGGAGCGCTCTGCCTGGTCACCATGAAGCATGTGGGCGTGAACGTGGCTGCCGACCCGCTGCTGACCATGACCTATACCGGCCTGCCCGGCGGTCTGGTTCTGCTCTCGGCCGACGACCCCGGCTGCCACTCCAGCCAGAACGAGCAGGACAACCGCAACTACGCCCGTTTCGCCTCCATGCCCTGCTTCGAGCCCGCCTCGGCCCAGGAGGCCAAGGACATGGCCAAAGCCGCATTCATCCTGGCCAGGGAAAGCCAGCAGCCCGTGCTGCTGCGCACAACCACCAGGGTCAACCACCTGCGCGGCCCCGTGCTTTTCGGCCCCCTGCCCGAAACGCCGGCGCCCGTGCTGCCCTTTGTGCGCGACCCCCGGCGTTTTGTCCCGGTGCCCGCTGTGGCGCGCATCCGGCACAGGGCGCTGGCCGCCAAGCTGGAGGCCGTCAGGGAACAGGCCGAGACTTCACCTTTCAATAGCGTCAGCGGCGGCGAGGCCGAAGTCGGAATCGTGGCCTCGGGCATCAGCCGGGCCTATCTGCATGACGTGCTGCTGGCCGAAGGCTGGCAGGACAAGGTGCGGGTTTTTGATTTCGGACTGACCTGGCCCCTGCCTGAAAAGGCCCTGGATCGCTTCATGTGCTCGGTCAAAACAGTGCTGGTGCTTGAAGAAGGCGAAGGCCTGGTGGAAAGGGACCTGCGGGCCCTGGCCCAGGAGCGCTCCATCCCTGTGAGCATCATGGGCAAGGGCGGCTCCGGCGAGTGCACGGAAGGGCCCTTGAGCATTTTCGGCGAATATTCCACCCTGGCCGTCCGCGACGCCCTTGCGCCCCTGGTGGACAAGAACGCCGCCCTCAGTTGCGGGGTCAACTGCCTTGAACTGCCCCAGCGGCCGCCCAACCTTTGCCCCGGTTGCGCGCACCGTTCCGTCTTTTTTGCCGTGCGCAAGCTCTTTGGCGACGAAGCCTTCTATTCCAGCGACATCGGCTGCTATACCCTGGGTCTGCTTCCGCCCCTGGCGGCAGCGGATTTTCTTTTCTGTATGGGCTCGTCAATTTCAGCCGGCAGCGGCTTTGCCCGCGCCGGGGGCAGGCCGGTGGTGGCCTTTATCGGAGATTCGACCTTTTTCCACTCCGGCCTGACCGGCCTGGTCAACGCTGTCTTCAACCGCCACAATCTGCTGGTGGTGATCCTGGACAACGGCACAACAGCCATGACCGGGCACCAGCCCAACCCCGGCGTGGCGCAGGAGGTGCTCGGCGACACGAGCAGGCACCTGGATATCGAAAGCGTGGTCAGAGGCTGCGGCGTGGAACGGGTAGCCAGCGTCCGGGGCTACAATCAGAAAGCCATGCAGCAGTTGTTGCTGGAAATGAAGGCGGAAGACGGCGTGCGCGTGCTCATAGTTGAAGAGCCCTGTGTGCTTTATGCGCGCCGCACCCTGAAAAAGGTCCGCACGCAGCGCGCCTATGTGGAGGAACAGGGGCAGGACGCCCTGTCCTGTCTGGAAAGCCTGGCCTGCCCGGCCTTCCGCCGCGTGGGCTCCGAAATCAGCGTTGATACGGAGCTGTGCGCGGGATGCATGGTATGCATGCAGCTCTCCACTTCGTTCAAGGCCCGCAAAAGGGAGGAAAGCTGATGAGCGCGCGTCTTCGCATCTATCTTACCGGTGTGGGCGGCCAGGGCACCCTGACCGCCACGACCCTGCTTTCACGCACCCTGCTGGATCAGGGGCTGGACGTGGTCTCGGGCGAGATTCACGGCATGGCCCAGCGCGGCGGGGTGGTGGAATCCACCATCCTGGTCGGCGGCTGGCGCAGCCCGTCCATCCAGCACGGCGAGGCGGACGTGATCCTGGGCTTTGAAGCCCTTGAGACCCTGCGCGGCCTGCCCTACCTGGCCCCCGGCGGCGCGGTATTTTCTTCAACCGATTTTGTGCCCCCGCCCGGGGTGAACATGGGGCGCGAATCGCTGCCGCCCATCCGGGATATTGAAGAGCACACGGCGCAACTCACCCGGAAAAGCTGCTTTCTGCCCCTGCAGGAGCTGGGCAGGCAGGCTGGCTCGGTTCAAAGCGGCAACACGGCCCTTCTGGGCGCTTTTTGCGCCTCGGGGCTGCTGCCTGTCGGTGTGGACGCGTTGGCCAAAGGCATCCGCAGCTACCTGCCCCCGAAAATCGTGGACGTGAACCTGCGCGCCCTGGAACTTGGCGCCAGTGCCATCGGGCAATGCATATGAAGGTCTATCTTATCGGCGCCGGCCCGGGCGACCCGGGGCTTTTCACCCTCAAGGGCAAGGAACTGCTCGCCAGGGCCGACGTGGTGGTCTACGATTATCTGGCCAACGAGGCGCTGCTCGCCCATGCGCGCAATGATGCGGAGCGCATCTACGTGGGCAAGAAAGGCGGCGACCATACCCTGAGCCAGGAAGGCATCAACGCCCTTATCGTGCAAAAAGCCAGGCAGGGCAAAAGCGTTGCCAGGCTGAAAGGCGGCGACCCCTACATGTTCGGGCGCGGCGGCGAAGAGGCCCAGGAACTGATCGCCGCCGGCATCCCCTTTGAAGTGGTGCCGGGCGTTACCAGCGGCATCGCCGGCCCGGCCTATGCCGGCATACCCTTGACGCACAGGGCGCATTCGTCCTCCGTCTGCTTCATCACCGGGCACGAGGACCCGGCCAAGCCGGAAACCGCCCACAACTGGGAGGCCCTGGCCCGGGGAGCAAGCACCCTTGTGTTTTACATGGGCATGAAGAATCTGCCGGACATTGCCAAAAAGCTCATAGACGCGGGCATGGACCCGGCCACGCCGGCCGCCATCGTGCGCTGGGGCACAACCCCCCGGCACAGGAGCCTGGTGTCCGAACTGGCCCTTTTGCCCGAAGAGGCACGGCGCCAGGGTTTTTCCGCGCCCAGCCTCATTGTGGTCGGCAGCGTGGTCAGTTTGCACGACGAACTCAACTGGTTCGAGCATCTGCCCCTTTTGGGCAAGGGCATCGTCGTGACCCGCGCCCGGGAGCAGGCCAGCGAAAGCGCGGCCATGCTCACTGAACTGGGGGCCGAGGTCGTGCAGTTTCCGACCATCCGGATCAGCCCCCTGGCGGATTACAGTGCGGCGCGCGCGGCCATTGCCCGCTTGTCGGACTACGGGATCATCATTTTTACCTCGGTCAACGGGGTCGCATACTTCTGGCGGCAACTGGCCGAGGCCGGAAAAGACTCCCGCGCCCTGGGCGGGCTTAAAGTGGTGGCCATCGGCCCGGCCACGGCGGCCGCCTTGCGCGACAGGGGCATCAACCCCGATCTGCTGCCTGAAAAATACGTGGCCGAATCCGTGGCCGAAGCGGTGCAGCGCATGTACGGCGCCGAGCTTGCGCGCACCCGCATCCTGCTGCCGCGGGCAAAAATCGCACGCGATTTCCTGCCCGCCGCTCTCGGGCCCCTTTGCGCCGGGCTGGACGTGCTGCCCATGTATGAAACCCTGCCTGACGGTGGCGGACGCGAGGAACTGCTCGAGCGCCTGGCCGCCGGCGAAATTCATTGCATCACCTTTGGCTCCTCGTCAACGGTGAGCAATTTTCTTTCCCTGATCCCGGCTCAGACCCTGCGCGCCTGCCCCGGGCTCAAACTGGCCTGCATCGGCCCGGTCACCGCCGGGACCCTGCGCGATGCCGGCCTTGAGTGCCACATCCAGCCCGAGGACTACAGCATCCCCGGCCTGGTGCAGGCGCTGGTGCGGGACCTGTAGGGCCGGCCTGAAAATTCCCGGAGGCAGGCATGCAGGATGCTAGCGGGCATGCGCTCGTGCAATTTCAACAGCTCGGGCGCGACTTTCGACAGAAGAGCGGCCTTTTGGGCGCGCGCCGCTCCCTGCGCGCGGTGCATGACGTGAACCTGTCCGTGCTGCATGGCGAAGTGCTCGGTGTTGTCGGCGAATCCGGCTGCGGCAAATCCACTCTCGGTCGCATGGCCGTCGGTCTTCTGACCCCCAGCCGGGGCGTCGTGCGCATTGCCGGCCGGTCCCTGTACGACAAAAAGGAGCACAAGGACCACGCAAGGTTCAGACGCTCGCTTTCGGGGCTGGTCCAGATGATCTTTCAGGACCCGTACTCCTCGCTGAACCCGCGCATGCGCATAGGCGAAAGCGTGGCCGAGCCCCTTGTCTGCTCCGGCCTTGTGCCAGGCAGGACAGCCGGGGCCGACCCCCTTGCCGGAGGCGGCGAAACGGCCCGGAGCCTGGACAGGGGCGAAATTACGCGGCGCACGCTTGACATGCTCGCGCAGGTGGGGCTGGACGCGGACGCGGCCAAGCGTTATCCGCATGAATTTTCCGGAGGCCAGCGCCAGCGCGTTGCCATTGCCCGGGCCCTGATCACCCGTCCCGCCTTTGTGGTCTGCGACGAGCCCACATCCTCCCTGGACGCCTCGGTGCAGTCGCAGGTGCTGAACCTTTTGCGCGACATGCAGGAAAAACTCGGCCTGGCCTACCTGTTCATATCGCACGATCTCGCGGTGGTGCGCCACATGAGCGACCGGGTGGCGGTGATGTACCAGGGCCTGGTGGTGGAAGAAGGCGAAGCCGAAGCCCTCTTCACCCGCCCCTTGCACCCTTATACGCAACTGCTGCTGGAGTCGGTGCCCGGCTTTGCCGGGCGCGCGGCAAGCGCGCCGGCAGTTGCGGCCAAGCTCGCGCCCCTGTCCCTTGCCCCCTCGCGCCAGCACTGCCCCTTTGCCCCGCGCTGTTCACAACGGATGCCCGTCTGCCTGGAATCGCCGCCGGAGCTGCATTTCGTCTCCGAGCCGCAAGGGGCCGCCAGCGAAAACGACGCCGCCCCGACAGTCAACAGGACAATGGACAGCACCGGCGGCCTTTGTCCACAAAGCGCCCCCACTGCCGGGCCGCCGGAAAAAACGAAGCAGGGGCGTACTGAAGATACAGCGCTGGCGCAGCAGCCCGGCGCCCGGCGCGTGCGTTGCCGCTTGTTTATCTGATCCCAACCATGGTATGGTGATGCTATGAACGTTGAAAAACCAAGTCTCGCACTCCTGGGGGGAAGTTTTAATCCTCCCCATATCGGGCATTTTCGCATCGCCCTGGAAGCGGCCGAGATCCTGAAGCCTGAAGCGCTGCACTTTGTGCCCTGCTCCATTCCGCCGCACAAACCCGAGGCCGGGCTGCTGCCCTTTTCCCTGCGGGTAGCCATGCTGCGCGCGGGCATTGAGGGCATGGAGGACATGGCCCGGCCCGGCAACGCCGAGCTTGCCGACGGCTCCGCCCCGGCCTGCTGTTTTGCGGTCAACGAGATTGAACACTGCCGCCCAGGCCCCTCCTACACGGTGGACACCCTGAGCGCCCTGGCCGCCGAACACCCGGACAAAAACCTGCGTTTCATCATGGGCAGCGAGGACTACGCCCAGTTTCCCACCTGGCGGCGCTGGAAGGAAATCACCGAACTGGCGGATATCGTCGTGCTCCCGCGCGGGAACAGGCAAAGGGATCTCTCCTTTGCCGAAATAACCCGCGCCCTTTTGCCCGAGGCCAAAGTGGCCAGCGCGCTGCTTCCGGGCGTTTCCGGCGCATACAGGCTGCCGCACGGCCGTCGCATTTTCTTCTTGCACCAGCCCTATCTGGATATCAGCTCTTCGCTGGCGCGCGAACGTTTTCTCGCCGGGCGCTCGCTGGACTATCTCGTTCCGCCCGGCGTTGTGCAGCTACTGCGCTCCAACGAGGACGAGGCGCGCCGCATCTGGACGCAGTAGCCTTTTAGAATCAGCGCCACCACCACTCATGAGGAACAACAATGCCTACAGTCGCTCTTGTTGTCGGGAGTCTGCGCAAGGACTCCATCAACAAAAAACTGGCCAGAGCCCTGGAAAAGACCGGCGCCGACCTGTTCAGCTTCACCACCGTTGCCATAGACGCACTGCCCCTGTTCAACCAGGACCTGGAGGAAAAGCTGCCGGAGCCGGTGCTGCGGATGAAGGAAGCCGTGGCCGCCGCTGACGCGGTGCTCATCGTCACGCCCGAATATAACCGCTCGATCCCCGGAGTGCTGAAAAACGCCCTGGACTGGGGCTCGCGCCCCATGGGCGAAGGTGTATGGGCCGGCAAACCAGTGGCCCTGGCCGGCGCAAGCGGCGGCAGCGTGGGCACGGCCGTGGCCCAGAGCCATCTGCGTAGCGTGGTGACCTTTCTCGGCATGAAGCTTTCGGCCCAGCCGGAACTCTATTTTACGGACCGGCCGGAACTGATCGCCCCTGACGGCACAGTGACCGACGAGAAGACAAAGGGCTACCTGCGCCGCTACCTCGAAGC
>JAJDJN010000037.1 GCA_030267245.1 Desulfovibrio sp. OttesenSCG-928-A18 | reverse complement strand
ATATGCACCCGGGAAGCTTCAATATAGACATAGAGCCGGGCGGAGCGCTCCGGCGGCGGCAGCAGCTTTCCCTTGCGCCCGCGCCGTTTTTTGGGGAACAGCAAGGGCGCTTCGGGCACGAAGCTGACAGCCGGCTTTGCGCCAGGCGCTCCGCCCGCTTCCGGCAGCAAACGGTCCGGCCGCTTCGCTTCCCTGCCCGAATCGTATACCGGGAAATCCTTGCAGGGAACGACCAGCAGACAGTCCCCATGAACGGCCAGCGCCCGCACTGCCGTCAGGCCGCCCCCCTTCGGGGCGAAGCCGGCGGCGCTTTCTTGCGGGGCCGTACCCGGCGGGGAATACAGGCGGCATTCGACATAAAACTCGTTGATCCCCTGCTCCGGCTTTGCGCCGGCCCGGCTGTCGCGCGGGCCGGGTGCCAGCGGCGGGCAAAGGGACTCCGCCCCTTTGCAATCCCCGCAAGGGGCCTCATGCCCCATGCCCCCGCTATACCCGCCCGGGCTTGGCTGGTGGGAGCCGCCGCCGGCAAGCGCCTTGTCCGGGTCAAGGGGGCTATCATCTTTTTCAAAGACCACATACTGCGGCGCTTGGGTCAGCAGACTGTGCAGAAAGACCTGTTTTTTTTCCCGTACCAGGGCCCGGATCACAGCCGCGCGTTGCTTTTTCAGCTCCTCCGGCAGTTGCCCCGGCATTGAGGCGGCCCTGGTGCCGGGACGACGCGAATAAGGGAACACGTGGGCGTAGGTCAGGGGTAAAGCCCTGATGCAGGCCAGACCCTGCTCGAATTCTTCTTCCGTCTCGCCGGGGAAGCCGGTGAGAATATCCGCGCCCAGGGCATGGACCGGCCAGATTTCGCGCAGTTCGCGCAGAAAATCCGTACACTGATCCGGGTGATAATGCCCGCGCCCCATGCGCTCGAGCACGCTTTTGCTGCCGCTTTGCAACGAAAGATGCAGGTGCGGCGCCACCAGTCGGCAGGCCCGCAAACAGTCCAGGGCCTTTTGCCCGAGTTGCCCCGGCTCAAGGGAACTGATGCGCAGGCGCAATCCGGCCCCGGCTGCGCCCGCCTCCGGGCGCATGAGCCGCAGTTCCCGGAGCAGCGCGCTGTCAAGCTGGGCCAGCAGATCCCAGAAATCCCCGCCGCCGCTTGCGCTGTCGGCGCGATACTGGCGCAGGTTCACGCCGCTGATCACGATTTCACGAAAACCGGCCCGCAGCAGGCGTCCGGCTTCGGCAAGGACTTCGGGCACAGGTCTGCTTCTGGCCCGGCCCCTGGCCTGGGGCACGATGCAGTAGCTGCAGCCATGGGAACAGCCGTCCTGGATTTTCAGCACCGCCCGGCTGCGGTCATAGCCTGACAGGGAATATGGAGGATAGATGGAATCAAAGGGAGCTTCCGCCCCCGACCCTTGATCCCCGGAAGGAGGGGAGACGCCGGCGGCCCCGGCCTCCGGGCTCATGCACCCGGCCGCGTCCGCGCCATCCGGGTATGGGCATGGCAGTTGGCGGAGCAGGGCCGCCTTGCCCTGCTGGCCGAAGACGGCGGCCACTCCGGGCAGTTGGGCCAGTTCCGGACCCAGCACCTGGGCGGCGCAGCCGGTGAGCAGAATGCGCGCATGCGGGGCCGCCCTGTGCAGGCGGCGCACTTGCGAGCGCACATCGGCCACCGCCCTTGCGGTAACAGCGCAGGAGTTGACCAGAATCAGATCCGCCACGGCCGCTTCCCGGCTTTCGATCCCGCCAAGGGCGGTCCAGGCCTCGCGCAGGGCGTGGGACTCGTACTGATTGACCTTGCAGCCCAGGGTACAAAGAAAAAAACGCGGCCCAACGGTCATGGCTGAACTTCGCCCGGCATTTGGGTCAGCTACAGCCAGTGCACGGGAAAAGGTCTGCGCGGGGCGGACGAAGTTGGTCTGAGGGCGATGAAGCCGAGCATCTGGCCGCCGCTGACAAGCTCGTTTTCAGTCAGGCCGAGCAGACTTTGCAAGGGCTGGTGCATGCGCGCGGCTGTGGACACATAACCGGCCCAGCAGCAGCCCACCTTGTGCGGCAGCGCGGCCAGTTCAAGATAGGTCAGGGCAATGGCCGCGTCGGCTTCGGCCCAGTGCGCCCCTTTGGGGGTGACGGCCAGGGCCAGATGCGGAGCACCGCGAAAAAAGGGGTCCAGCCCCGAGCGCCAGGCCCGGACCAGGGCTTTTGCCTCGCCCAGCAGGGGGGCTTTTGCCGCGTCCGCCAGCATCTCGCCCAACCAGTCGCACACGGCGTCGCCTATGGCGCGCATCATGTCCGGCTCATAGACCAGCACCCAGCGCAGGGCGCGGCGGTTCTTGGCCGAGGGCGCATGGCGCGTGGCGGCCAGCAATTGTTCCAGCAATTCTTTGGGCACAGGCTCGTTTTTGTAATGGCGGGTGGAACGCCGGGAGCGAAAGAGCTGGTCCAGGGAGCTGGCGTCGGGCAGGGTTTTTCGGTCAATGGGCTGCATGTCCTCAAGGGGCAGCACGTCAACACGCGCCGCGCCGTGGGGGCAAAAGGCCATGCACTGGCCGCAGGCGATGCAGCTGTCTTCCCTGCCCGGCTTCATGACCGGGGTCATGCCCTTGGGGCCCTTGATCACATGGGCCGGGCACACGGAGGCGCAGATGCCGTCCTGACGGCACAGTTCCGGAACAACGCTGAATCTGGGCATGGCTACACCTTTATCCCGAGCTGCGTTTCCAGGGATTGCGCTATATGGTCGCGCTGCCTGTCCGCCTCGGAATCCTTGAGCGTGCGTTGGGCGTGGCGGAATGTGAGCCTGAAGGTGAGCTTGCGTTCCGCCTTGTTCTCGGGCTCAAAACAGTCAATCAGCCGCACCGAGGAAAGGATGGGGACGCGCAGGGCCAGGATGGCCTCGCTGATCGCTCCGGCCTGCAGGGATATGGGCGTAATGAAGGTGATATCCCTGCGCACGGGCGGAAACACGGGCAGCGGGCAAAAGCGCGGGCGCACGCCCCTGTGCAGTTCGCGCGCGGCGGCAAGGTCGATTTCCGCCAGCCAGACCGCCTTGCGGGCGTGGAAGGGATCGGCCAGACGGGCCTTGACCCGGCCGGCAAGGCCCAGGCGCACGCCATTGCAGACAATATCCACGCAAGGGGCCAGCCAGGGCAGGGACGCGTCCATGGCGCTCTGGCTGAAGACGGGCTCGGGCAGGGCAAAGGCCTGGGCAAAGTGCTCCACAATCCCCTTCAGATCAAGGTAGTCCAGATCCCCTTCCGGCTGCGGCCAGCCCCGCTCAAAGCGGTTGCCGTGCAGGATGATGCCCAGGTGCGGGATCTCCCTGGCCGTGGTTTCCGAAGTTGCGTCGGCCAGAAAGACGCTGGCGACCTCGAAAATACGCACTGACGCCGCGCCCTGGGCCAGGTTGTTGCGCAAGGTCTGCAACAGCCCGGGCGCAAGGTGGGTGCGCAGGACGTTGAGCTCGTCGCTCAGGGGGTTCATGATGCTGATGCGCCCGGAATCCGGCCCGCCGGCAACGCCGAGCTGGTCCAGATCCCTGTGGCTGACAAAACTGTAGGCAACGGCCTCGTGCAGCCCGGCGCCCCGGCCCCAGTGCTTGACCCGGCTCAGGAAGTCGAACAGGCTTTCGCCCCCGGCCGCGCGATCCAGACTGCGGCTGATGGCCGGCAGCACGGCCGGAATACGGTCCACGCCATACACGCGCGCCACTTCTTCGACCAAATCCGCTTCGCGGGTCAAATCCGAGCGCCAGCTTGGCGGCTTAACGTCCCAGGCTGCCTCCGCATCGCAAGGGCCGGACGGGCTATCGCCGGGCAGCGCACCGGCTGCCGCCCCGGAAGCAGCGGCGCTTGCGCCGGGCCGCAGTTCGCAGCCCAGGGCCTTGAGGGTCGTTTCACAAAAGCTGGCGTCCAGGGGCACGCCCAGCAAAGCTTCGGCCCTGGCCTTGCGCAGGCTGATGAGCGGGGCCTTGAAGGGCCGGGCTTCGTCCCTCAGCACACCGGGGCGGATGCTCGCGCCGGAAACGCCGGCCATGAGCACGGCGGCCCGGTTCAAGGCGAACTCGGCCCCGGACTGGTCCACACCGCGTTCAAAGCGGTAGCTCGCTTCGCTGTTTAATGAAAGGCGGCGCGCTGTCCTGCGGATGTGGGAGGGGTGGAACACGGCGCTTTCGAGAAAGACGCCGGTGCTTTGCGCGGTGATTTCCGAATTCAGACCGCCCATGACCCCGCCAAGGCAGATGGCCCCTTCTGCGTCGCGGATGGTGATGTCCGACGGCAAAAGCTCGCGCTCCTGGCCGTCAAGGGTCACCAGGCGCTCTCCCGGGTCCGCCCCGCGCACCAGCACCCGCCCGCCCCGGATCTGGTCCAGGTCAAAAGCGTGCAGGGGCTGGCCCAGTTCCATAAGAATATAGTTGGTCACATCCACGAGGTTGGACAGGGAGCGAAGGCCTACGCCCTGCAGGCGAAAGCGCAGCCAGTCGGGGGACCGGCGGGTGGAAGCGCCTTCAATGATTCTGGCCAGGTACAGGGGGCAAAGTTCGGGATCCAGCACCTGCAGTTCGATGCTTTTTGCGGCCGGCGCTCCGGATTCAAAGTTCTCGATCCCGCCGAAATCAAGCTGGCCGCTCCCGCGCCCCACCCGTCCCACCCGTCCCAGGGGAGGGATGCCAAGGGGCAGCCCCGTGAGGGCCGAAACCTCGCGCGCAAAGCCGAGCACGGACAGGCAGTCCCCCCTGTTGGGGGTGACGGATATGTCCAGCACCTCGTCATCCAGGCCGAGTTGCTCCAGCAGGCTCACGCCCACGGGCGCGGCCGGGTCAAGGACCATGATCCCGTTATGCTCCTCGGACAAACCCAGTTCAAACTCGGAGCAGATCATGCCGTGGGAGGGCGCGCCGCGCAGCTTGGCCTTTTTCACCGTCAGCCCGTTGGGCAGGGTTACGCCGACCTTGACCACAGCCACCTTTTGCCCCTCGGCCACATTGGGGGCGCCGCACACTATATCCAGCACCTCGTCGCCCACGTCCACGCGGCAGACCGAAAGCTTGTCCGCCTCCGGGTGCCGGCCGCAAGCGATCACATGGCCGACAACGATGGGCCGCAAGGCTTCATAAGGGCGCGACAGGCCGTCAAGTTCAAGGCCCGCCATGGTCAGTTTATCGCCAAGCTCCTCGCCTGTTCCCCCGTAAGGCACAAACTCCCGCAGCCAGTTGAGACTAAGCAGCATGATTCAGACTCCAGAAACTCGGTTTTTTTCCGCAAGGCCAGCCCGGCATCAGGCTTACACAAATTGGCGCAAAAAACGCAGATCGCCTTCAAAAAACATGCGCAAATCGCCGATGCCGTATTTGAGCATGGCCACCCGTTCAACGCCCAGGCCAAAGGCAAAGCCGGTGCATTGCTCGTCAAAGCCCACATGGGCGAATACGGCGGGATCGATCATGCCGCAACCCAGAATTTCAAGCCAGCCAGTGCTCTTGCATATCCGGCAGGATTCGTCGTACCCGCCCTGCTCCGACGGCCTGCGCCCCGTGCCGCTGCACAGGATGCAGGAGATGTCCACCTCCACCGAAGGCTCGGTAAAGGGGAAAAAGCTGGGGCGAAAACGCACCTTCAGCTCGGAGCCGAAAAGGCGGCGCAAAAACAGCGTCAGAGTCCCGCGCAGATGGGCCAGGCTGATGTTTTTGTCCACCAGCAGGCCTTCAATCTGATGGAACATGGGCGTGTGCGTGATGTCGGAATCGCGCCTGTAGACCTTGCCCGGGGCAATGACCGCCAGAGGCGGCGCCTTGCGCTCGAGCATGGACCGCACCTGCATGGGCGAGGTGTGCGTGCGCATGACGATGCCGTCGCTCACAAAGAGCGTGTCCTGCATGTCCCTGGCCGGGTGATCCCGGGGGAAGTTCAGGGCTTCGAAGTTGTGAAAATCCGTCTCCACCTCGGGGCCGGAGATGGTCTCAAAACCCAGTTCGTTGAACAGACGGCAGATTTCCTCCATCACCAGGGTGATGGGGTGCAAAGAGCCGGTCCAGGGGCGGCGGCCCGGCAAGCTGGGGTCGAAACGGGCAAGGGCGGACTCTTCGGCCTCGGCCACAAGCATGGAACGGCGCCGCTCCACCAGCGCGGTCAATTCCTCCTTGACCGCGTTGGCCGCTTTGCCAAAGGCCGGGCGCTCCCCGGGCGAAAGCTCCGGTAGCCGGCTCATGAGCCGGGCGAGCGCGCCCTTGCGCCCCAAAAAGTCAATGTGCAGCGCCTCAAGCTCCGAAAGCGAAGACGCCCGGGCCAGACCGCTTTGCAGCGAAGGCGCCAGGCGTTCAAGTTCAGCGATAAGATTCATGGGTCATCCTTCCGGGTCAGCCACTGGCGGCCAAAGGGACGCGGCTCCTGTGCAATCCCCGCCAGGACCGGGCGCCCCCGGACCCGCAAATTTCTTGCCGGCGCTGCTTTGGCAAAGCCGGGGCGTTCAGGCCGGGGGCTCCCGCCGGCAGGCGGGCTGCGGGCTTACAGGCTTACTGGACTCAGCGGTTTTTGGGGCAACCGGAGGGGCTTGCGCCCCCGCCGGTTGATTCAGACAGCCGCCGACATCAGGCCAGGGCGGCCTTGGCCATGGACACCAGTTCGGCAAAGTCGGCCTTGGCGCGCACGGCCAGATCGGCCAGCACTTTGCGGTCCAGGGCGATGCCGGCCTTTTTCAGGCCGTTCATAAAACGACTGTACGAAAGGCCGCTCTCACGCGCGCCCGCGTTGATGCGCAGGATCCAGAGCTTGCGGAACTCGCGCTTGCGTACCTTGCGGTCCCTGTAGGAGTAGGCCAGGGCCCGTTCCACCGCTTCGCGGGCGGTGCGGTACAGCTTGCTGCGGGCGCCGCGGTAGCCTTTGGCAAGATCCAGATACTTTTTGTGGCGCTTGTGGGCGGCCATCCCTCTCTTTACTCGCATGGATATCCTCCATCCATCGCTTCACGGGGCGTAGGGGTGCCGGCGAAGCGGATTAGTTGCGCGCTTGTGCGCGAACGCGCCGCCACAGGCGGCGCGACATCACACCGGAGCGAAGAGCGCCCCAGTGTGAAATGCCCCAAGGGCTGTCCTCAAATCCTTGCCCTGAAATGCCCGCAGGCAAGCTTTGCCCGCCGTCAGGCAGGCATTTCAAAGCTAAGTCCTAGGCGTAGGGCAGCATCCTGCGCACGGCCTTTACGTTGGAACCGTCGACAATGGCGCTCTGGCCCAGGCGCATTTTGCGCTTGGCGTTTTTCTTGGTCAGAATGTGGCGCAGGTTCTGCTTGCGTCTGCGAAACTTGCCGGATGCGGTCACGTCAAAGCGTTTGGCCGCAGCGCGTTTGGTTTTCATCTTGGGCATGGTCTTACTCCTTGAAGAAAATATGCCTGCATGAACATCCCTCGGAGCGCCTGGCCCCGGGGGTGAAAGCCGGTATCTTTGTTTGCTTGCGCAAAAGACAGCGGCACAGCATGCCTTTACGCAAAAGGAAAGGCATGATGCGCTAAAAATTTTTCGGACGCAAGAAGTAATTTCAAGAAGCGCCGCTTAACGCGCTTTTTGTTCTCCGGCAGGGGAACACCTTCCGGCGGAGCGATCATATCAATAATATACATGGGCTTCGCGCCGGACGAGCCCCGCTTGAAGCAGGACGCAAGCAGAGGGCTGAAATGCTTGTAGCCGGGCTTTGTCCGCCGTCAAGCCAAGCATTTCACCGTTAAACTGCTCCAGAGGACCGTCAAGCGTGCTTCCTTTACTTCTTGGGCAAAGGCACGAGCATCATATGCAGGGTGCGCCCTTCGGACCGGGGCTCCTGCTCGACCTTGGCAATGTCGCGGGTATCCTCGACCACCCGGTCAAGCATCAACTGTCCCCTGTCCTTGTGCACAATTTCACGTCCACGGAAAAAAATGGTCACCTTGCAGCGATCGCCGCCTTCTATGAAACGGCGGATATGGCCCACCTTGGTCTGATAATCATGCTCGTCCGTCTTCGGCCGCAGCTTGATTTCCTTTATCTGGATGACCGTCTGGCGTTTTTTGGCCTCCTGCTTTTTTTTCTGGGCTTCATACTTGTAGCGGCCGTAATCCATAATCCGGCAGACGGGCGGGTCCGAGCCAGCGGCCACCTCCACCAGATCCATGCCCGCTTCGCGGGCCATGTTCAGGGCTTCATTACGTTCCACAATGCCCAGCTGTTCTCCGTCGGCCCCTATGAGACGGACCTCGCGGACTCGAATCTGATCGTTGCGCCGCACCGTGTCTTGCGGTTCATTGCGGCGCGGACGTACATTAGGCGAAGCGATAGTTCATGCCTCCTTGTTTGAATGGCGCAGCCGAATCGTCCTGAATCAGGGCGATGACCTCGGCTATTTCTTTGTGTCCCAGGGTTTCACCGCCGCGCAAGCGGACGTTGACCCCAGCAGATTCCACTTCCTTGTCACCTATTACCAGTACATAGGGGATCTTTTCAAGCTGCGCGGCGCGAACTTTATAGCCCAGTTTTTCATTGCGCAGATCCGCCCGCGCACGGACGCCGGCCGCGTTCAGGGTCTTTTCAACCTGGCGCGCGAACTCGTCGTGCTTTTCCGTGACCGTGACCACGCGCGCCTGCTCGGGCGCAAGCCAGGTGGGGAAGGCCCCGGCCGTGTGTTCGATCAAAATGCCGATAAAGCGCTCCAGAGAGCCTAGAATGGCCCTGTGCAGCATCACCGGCCTGTGCTTTTCGCCGTCCGTGGCGATATAGGAAAGGTCAAAGCGCTCGGGCAGCGTAAAGTCGCACTGGATGGTGGAAAGCTGCCACTCGCGCTCGAGGCTGTCCGTGACCCGGCCGTCAATCTTGGGGCCGTAAAAAGCGCCGTCGCCCTCGTAGATGAGGTAGGGCAGGCCCAGGCGCTCCAGGGCCTGAATCAGGGCGGCGGTGGCCCGATCCCAGGCTTCAATGGTGCCGATGAATTTTTCCGGCCGCGTGGCCACGCCCAGTTTGTAACTGAAGCCGAAAAGATTGAAGAGGTCGCGCACCAGGCTGATGATGCCGATGATCTCCTCCTCGAGCTGGTCCGGGCGGCAGATGATGTGCGCGTCATCCTGGGTGAACTGACGCACGCGCAAAAGCCCGTGCAGCGCCCCGCTCATTTCATGCCGGTGCACCACCCCCAGTTCGCAGTAGCGCACGGGCAGCTCGCGGTAACTGCGCAGGGCGGAGCCGTAAATCAGCATGTGCGCAAGGCAGTTCATGGGCTTGATGCCGTATGCGTCGCCTTCGATTTCCGTAAAATACATGTTCTCGCGGTAATTGTCGTAGTGCCCGGACTTCTCCCAGAGCTCGCGGCGCAGGAGTTGCGGACCCTGCACCAGTTCATAGCCGCGCTTGAGGTGCTCCTTGCGCAGAAAATCCTCAAGAATGGTGCGCACCAGCATGCCCCTGGGGTGCCAGAAGACCATGCCCGGGGCCACGTCTTCATGAAAATCAAAGAGATCCAGCTCGCGCCCGAGCTTTCTGTGGTCGCGGCGCCGGGCTTCTTCCAGACGGTGCAAGTAGGTCTTGAGTTCGCTTTCTTCCGCAAAGGCCGTGCCGTAGATGCGCGAGAGCATCTTGTTCTTCTCGTCGCCGCGCCAGTATGCGCCGGCCACGGACAAGAGCTTGAAGGCCCTGACAAAGCCCGAATGCGGCAGATGCGGCCCCCGGCACAGGTCTGTAAACTCGGCCAGTTCGTAGAGCGAAACCCGATCCGCCTCAAGTTCGCGCAGAATCTCGACCTTGTAGTTTTCGCCCTTCTGCTCGAAGAAGCGGATGGCTTCTTCCCGGTCGAGTTCACGGCGCGCAAAGGGCACGGCGGCAGCGGCAATATGGCGCATTTCGGCTTCAATGGCCGCGAAATCATCCGGGCCGAAAGGCCGGGGCGGATCAAAGTCGTAATAAAAGCCCTTTTCAATGGCCGGGCCGATGCTCACCCTGGCCTTGGGGAACAAACGCTGCACCGCGCAGGCCATGACGTGGGCCGCGCTGTGCCGCAAAATCTCAAGCCCGGCATCGGAGTCGATACTGACCGGCTCAAGCCGCTCGCCGCCTTCAAACACTGCGGCCGGCACCGCCTCGGCAAGATCCAGCAAGAGATCGCCTGCCCGAGCGGCAACACAGGACTTATACCGTTTACCGGACAAGGCGGCCTTGAGCGCCTCGCCGCAGCTTGCGCCGGGCGCAAGGTCGATGCTGTTTCCTTCAATGCTGATGTTCACCGCACACTCCGTGATATAATGTAAAAAGGGAGGCATGACCTCCCTTATTACCGTCATTCTGGTAGGCACGAGCAGCTTTGAACTGCTGACCCCTTCCGTGTCAAGGAAGTGCTCTACCCCTGAGCTACGCGCCTACTTCGTTGTGAGGCAGAGGGTGTAATTATTGTTTTTTTAGTTTAAAGTCAAGTGATGCCGCAAAAATTTACCGGGCTTCACGCCCCGGCGCAGCCCGCCGCGCACGGGCCAAGGCCCCTTCCGGCCAGGGCGCGCATGTCCTATGCGATCCGTTCCAGGCCATCCATGTATGGCCGCAGGGCCCGGGGCAGAACGATGCTGCCGTCCTCCTGCTGGCCGTTTTCCATAACAGCCACCAGGGTGCGGCCCACCGGCAGCCCGGAGCCGTTCAGGGTATGCACATACAAAGGCTTGCCCCCGCCGGCCGGACGATAGCGTAGGTTCATGCGCCGGGCCTGAAAGTCGCCGCAGTTGGAACAGGAGGAAATCTCGCGGTATTTGCCCTGCCCCGGCAGCCAGACTTCAATGTCATAGGTCTTGCACGCGGCAAAGCCCATGTCGCCCGTGCACAGGGTGATCACCCTGTAGGGCAGTTCAAGGCGCTGCAACAGGGCTTCGGCGTGCCCGCGCATGAGTTCCAGATTCTCATATGAGGCCTCGGGCTGCGTGTAGCGGACCATCTCCACCTTGGTGAACTGATGCATGCGGATCAGCCCTTTGGTGTCCTTGCCGTAGCTGCCCGCCTCCGACCGAAAGCAGGGCGTTTGAGCGGCAAAGGCCATGGGCAGTTCAGATTCATCCACAATTTCACCGGCATACAGGTTGGTCAGCGACACTTCCGCCGTGGGGATGAGAAAATAATCCCAATCCGCCAGATGAAAGAGGTCCTCCGCGAACTTGGGCAGTTGCCCGGTGCCGGTCATGGTCTGTCTGTTCACCATCAGCGGGGTGAGCATTTCCGTGTATCCGTGTTCGCGGGTGTTGATATCCAGAAAAAAGTTGGCCAGCGCGCGCTCAAGCCGCGCCGCCCAGCCCCGGCTCACAACAAAGCGGCTGCCGGCCAGTTTTGCCCCGCGCTCAAAATCCAGACCGCCCAGGGCTTCGCCCAGTTCCCAATGCTCCTTCGGGGCAAAGGAGAAGGTCCGGGCTTCGCCCCAGCGGGAAAGCTCGGGATTGTCGTTTTCATCCCGGCCCACGGGCACGCTTTCGTGAGGGATGTTGGGCACCGCCAGCATCCAGTCGTCAAGCCCGGCCTGCGCCGTCTCAAGCTCCTGATCCAGCGCCTTGATCCGGGCGTTGACCTCGCCCATGCGTTCAATAAGATCCGCCGCGTCCTGGCCGGCGCGTTTGCGCTCGGCCACCTGGGCGGATACGCTGTTGCGCTCGGCCTTCAGCGCTTCCACCTCGCCAAGCAGGGCGCGCCTGCGCGCATCCAGAGCCGTGAACTCGGCCACATCCAGGGAAGAGCCCCGATCGGCCAGAGCTCTGGCCACCAGTTCCGGCTCCCGTTGCAGTAGTTTCAGATCAAGCATGCGTCCCTCGCACTGCGCTAAAAGTATCCCCGCACCATACACCGCCCCCCCCAAAGGAGCAAGGCCGGCGCGAGACAGAAGGCGCACGCGGGCCGAAAAAAGCGCGCGCCGGAGGGGAGCGGCCGAGGCAGTTACCTTTTTACCCGAAGCTCGGCGAAAACTGGTTACAAAGTATCCAGACACGGTAAGCCTTCCGAGCTTGCGCCGGGGCACAAAGACGGCCTTAGGCAATATTAACAGGATGTTATACAAGAGCTTTCGAACTTGGCACGGTCCTCGCAATGTGACTGGCACAAGCACAACAGCAACCCCAACGGGAGAAGGATTATTATGAAAGCCACCAACAAAGCTCTTATGTTTCTGCTCATCGGCGCCATGACCCTGGCGGGCGGCGCGGGCATAGCGGCCGCACGCGGCGGCCACGGTTATGGACACGGTTACGGACACGGTTACGGCTATGGCCCAGGCTACGGCCCCGGACCGGGAGGACCGGGAGGACCGGGAGGCGGCGGCTTTGACTGCCCCTACATGCACGGCGGCTACGGCAATGCGAAGATTACACCGGAACTGCGCGCCAAGCTCGGCCAGTCTTACGCCGACCTCGCCCCCCTGCGGCTTGAACTGCAGGCCAAGCGCAGCGAACTCAAGGCCAAGATTTACAGCGGCGCGGATCAAAAGAGCATTCAGGATCTGAGCAAGGAAGTCGGCGCCCTGCAGTCGCGGCTCACGGACCGCCACATCGCCATGCATCAGGAACTGGCCAAGGCCGGTGTGCCCATGCCCGGCGGCCCCGGGCTCGGCCCCTGCGGCAAGGGCTATCACGGCTGGCACAAGGGCGGCGGAAAATTCGGTCGCGGCGGATGGGGCGGCCAGGGTTACGGCCCCGGCTACGGCGCCGGCCAGGCCGCGCCCGCCACGGACGCAGGCAACTGATTTTCAGGACAATTTCCCCAACAACCTCCAACCTCTTTGGCAAGTGACGTAGAGTACGGTATGGGCAGGCGCTCTCCCCTGCCCATACAACTTCAGGGGCTCAAAGGGCCCGTGCTGACGGCCATGGCCGCTCCGACGCAAAAATAATCGCTTGTCCAACAAGCGTTTCATATACACCCGCCGCACCTGGTATATACAGCGGCTTTCCCCCGGCGGCTTTGCCTTCCCGCACAAAGCCCTTGATACGGCCACGCACCTTCCTGGCGGGCCGTGCGGCTCCCGCGCCACGACAACGGCGGGACCCGCGTCAAGAACCGGCGGCTCTGCCACTTCACGGCAAGCCCATACCGGCGCCCACGAGCCGGCACAAGCACAGGCCGCGCATTGCCATAACAGCAATGCGCGGCCTGCCTTTTGTCCCCACGGTGCTCGTGCGACAGCTCAACCCGTATTTTGCGCGAAGCGCAGCGTGCCTCTGGATCAGTT
>JAJDJN010000036.1 GCA_030267245.1 Desulfovibrio sp. OttesenSCG-928-A18 | reverse complement strand
CGCAAACGAGCAGTAGCAGGAAGCGAAGGGAAAGAAAGCGTATTTCCATCAGCAGGGGGGGGAAGTTCAGGGCGTCGCGGATCTGCCAGTAAACAAGAAAAAGCAGCAGGACGGCAATCAGGCTGCCCAGAAAACCAAGGGCCGCCCCGCTGACCACCAGAGGCGTGCGGATGTACCAGTTATGGGCTCCGGCCAGTTGTAGTATTTCGATTTCACTGGCCCTGTTGCTGAGGGAAAGCCGGACCGTCGTGCCTACCACCAGGCCGAGAACCAGAGTCAGAAAGGCCACGGAGGGCCACATGACATAGCGGCTGACCTTGCGCCAGGCGCGGCCGAGTTCGTCGTGCAGCGGGGTGGTAACCACCCGTTCCACGCCGGGCTGCGCCGAGAGAAAGACTGTGATGTCATTGATCCAGCGCTCAAGATCCCGATCCTGGGGAGCAAAGGTCAGCAGCGCCGTGGCCGGAAGGGGGCTTTGCCCGGCGAGAAAGGGGAAGCCGTTTTCAAGATTTCCGTGCGAACGGCCCAGGCGCAAGCCCAGTTCGGCCAGCGCTTCTTCGGGCGTGAAGGTCCGCGCCTGTTTGAAGCCGGGCAGGTGCTGATAATTTTCCCACTGATCCCGCACCTGATTCATATCCGCACCGCTCTGCCAGTATACCTGAAAGGCGGTCTCCCCGCGCACCATACTCAGTTGATGGTCAAGGGTGGTCAGGGCCATGAGAAAAAGCCCGGCCAGAAAAGCCACCAGAATCACGGCCGAAAGGGTGGCCAGTTGCGCCAGGGGAGCCATGAACAGGTCCCGGATGCCCTGCGCGATCAGGCGGCAGAATATGCGGATCACACGCGCCTCCGGGCTTGTCCGGAAACAGGCGCATGCCGCCGCGCGCCTTCACGCGCGGGATGGATGGCCTGCGGCGTATGCACCGGGCCTTGCGCCGGATCCGCCTGAACTTCATGGGCGCGGGGCATGCTTCTTGCCGCCCGCTCGTCCGGCAGGGCGGGGACGGAATCCAAATTCGGCATATGCCGGGGCTGGGCGGACGGCGCCCTTTGCGGCGCGGCATGATGCGCCGTGTGCCTGTCGGCGCCGTTTCGATCCTGTTCCATTGCCGCCTCGACCGGCGCCTGGCCGTTCTCGCCAGGCTGCTGTCGCAATTCAAGGGGCAGCACTTCCGCCCCGGGCCAGTTGGCCCTGGTAATCAGCCCCTGCTCCAGGCGCATGATACGCGCTCCCGGATGCCTGGCCATGAGTTCCGTACTGTGGGTGGCGAAAATTACCGTCGCCCCATAGGCCTGAAACTGCTTGAACAGTTCCATGAGCCGGAATGACAGTTCCGGGTCAAGATTGCCCGTGGGTTCGTCAGCCAGCAAGACCTTGGGGTTGACCACAAAGGCCCTGGCAATGGCCACGCGCTGCTGTTCCCCGCCCGATATTTCCCCGCAGTTGACATGGAGCCGCGCTTCCAGCCCGAGGGCGCGGGTAACCGCCCTTACCCGGCGTTCGATGTGCTGCCGTGAAAGCCCCCTGACTTCCAGCGGCAGGGCGATGTTGGCCAGAACCGAGCGCCCGGGCAGAATTTTGAAGTCCTGAAAAACCACGCCCACCTGCCGGCGCAACAGGGGCACCTTGGAGGCGGGCAATTTTTTAAGATTCATTCCGGCAACGCTGACCTCCCCGCGTTGCACGGGCAATCCGGCATAGAGCAAACGCAGGAGTGTTGTTTTCCCCGCGCCCGAAGGGCCGGACAAGAAGACAAAATCTCCTTCATCCAGGGAAAAGCTGACGTCCTTGAGAGCCCAGTGCGGACCAAAGCTGTGTGACAGATGTTTGACTATGATCATACTACCTTCGGACTATACGGAAGGCCGGACCATAAAACAAGTAAGCAGCGCAAAATTACGGAGCCGGCCGGCTTGCCGCGCGGGCAAAAGGCCTCCGGCGGCCAGAGGAGCATGAGCCCCCTTGCAATCCCCGCAAGGGGGCTCATGCTCCTTGATTCCCATATGGCCGACCCATGCGCGCGGGCGCATGGACCGCCGCCCTGCGCCGGGGCTGAAGGGGCAAAGCCGGATCAATCGCCCCGCCCGCCGGCGCGGGGCATGCTCCGCGCGGTGCGGATATCGTCCTGGACCTGCGGGAAGCGCCGCTCGGCTTCATCAGGCGATGAATGGTAAAACAGCACCAGCAGTTCGCCGTCGTCACGCTCCCGCCCGATGCCTACCCCCTGATCCGGGCCGAGGTTGCGCAGGGAAAACGGCATATGCCTGTTACCGGAACAGTGCAGCATCCCCCTGACCCGGCCTTTTTCCGTGGGCTGGGCGTCTATGCGCGCTTCACAGACAAAGGGAGCCCCGCCATCAACAGCCGGCAGAAACATTTCAAGAGCAAGAGCGGACTGCGAAGGATCCGGCGCGGACAGGGCATCAGGCTGCAAAGCGCTGCTCCTGGCCCTGGTTGCGGCCACCTCTTCGCGCAGCCGCGCAAGGACGATGGCGGCGCCCTGTTCGTCCAGGTTGGCGTCATGCAGGCGCAAGGCGCCGTGGCCGGCCATCGCCGTGCGGTCCATATCGCCCATGAGGCGCATGCCCTCATATTCGCCTACAATATACAGCGATGGCCCTTTCATGGCCAGGGCCACACTGGGCAGAACGGGCAGAACCCTGGGTTCCTCTTTGCCCGCGCAAGCGAAAAGGGCAAAAAGCGCCGCTGTCAGCAACAGGAACAGCGGGAGCCTGCGTCCTGATGAATTGTTTTCCGGCCCGGTCATTGCGCGCGCTTTTTTTCGCCCCGCGCCCGGGAAAGCGCGCCGCCCGCTCCCTGCGCAGTCTTGATGCATCTTCACCGGTTCATGCTCCATATTTCAGGCTGTTGCGGCGCTTTATGCCTTTTGCAGACCGCGCTCTTCCAGTTCCCTGGCCGCTGTTTCCACGCCCCGCACCAGTTCCGCCCTGGCAGCGGCAAGACGCCCGGCCAGAGCCTCGTCCGAAAGAGCGAGAATCTGGGCCGCGAGCCAGGCGGCGTTACGCGCCCCCGCCTTGTCCAGGGCAAGCGTGGCAACGGGAAAACCCGGCGGCATCATGACCGTGGAAAGAAGCGCATCCATACCGCCCAGGGCGCCGCCGGCAATGGGGATGCCCAGCACCGGCCTTGTGCTGCGGGCGGCCACGGCCCCCGCCAGGTGCGCGGCCATGCCCGCCGCGCAGATAAAGACCTTGCAGCCCTCATTTTCCCATTCCCGCACCAGCTTTTCCGTGCGTTCGGGCGTACGGTGCGCGGAGCTGACGGTCATGCGCCAGGCAATGCCCAGCTGTTCCAGCAACTCGGCGCAGGGGCGCACCTTTTCCTCATCCGAAATACTGCCCATAATGATGCCTACATCCATCATCGGTCCGACTCCATTGCTTGGTGAAACAGCCCGCTAGGCGTATGCCGTGCGCGGCTTAAAAAAACCGGCGCATAAAAGCGCGCGACCCTACATGATCTCCCTGTCCCTGAGTTGCTCCCACATCCGTTGGATAAGTGTGGCGTCAGCGGGGAAGCGCTCAAGAGTTTCGAGCAGCATTTCCTCGGCGCTTCGCGCATCGCCCGAAGCCAGGGCCGATTTCGCCGCATAGATCCGGGCCTGCCAGCCAAGGCAGGGCGCCTGCTTTTGCATATACTCCAGAGACTGCCCGAAGCGTTTCAGATTATACAAGGAAGTCCAGGTGTAGCGGGTTCTGTTTTCACGGCAGGCGGCATCGCGCTCCGCCCATTCGCGGCAAATGAGGTACAGGGAGGAATAATCCCGCAGTTCATACAGGTTGGCGGCCAGAATCTCATAGTGCGAACTCTCGTAGTCGTCTTCCATCACATAGCGGGTGAGCAGGGCCACAGCCCGCTGCCGTTCGCCCAGCGCCAGGCGCGCATAGGCTTCAAACAGAGCCGCTCTGGGCGTCAGATCGCCCGTTTGCGCCAGTTCATCCGCTATGTGCTGCAGAATAAAAATCTTGTCCGGATGATGCAGCAAACTTTCCGCCGCGTCACTGCCCCTGATGCGCGCGGGAATATCTTCCCGCTCCGCCGCGGCGGGGCCGCCCAAGCTTTGCAGCACATATACCGCGCGCAGATAGCGGTCCAGCGCCTCTTCTTTTTTTGCCGGCGCTCCCGAATAAACGCGCCAGGCGGCAAGGCTGGCGGCGCAGACAAGGAGCAGCAGAAAAAGAACGGCGAAAAAATACCGGACCGATGATTGCGAGGCAGCGGACATGTTGTATGGACAGCTCTTTACCCGCTCTGGACGGGTCTTGCGGACATGCAGGGACACAGGCCGCCACCGCGTCATCCGGCAGCGCGGACCCTGTCCGGAATGCGCCATTGGAACAAGAAGGGCGACAATGGCGCTCACGCCTTGTCTTGCCAGGATAAGTCGGATACACTGTGCGGCAAACGGATTATATCCGACCGGGCGCAGGCCCGGCCGGGTCTGCCGTCAATGACCGCCGCAGCGGCCGCAAAAGGCGCAAAGTTTATGTTGCGTAAACATACACCCTTTGCCGGCAAGGGGCAATTGACGTTTTCACGCAAGGCGTCCGCCTCTTGCCCTGCCGCAAGCCGGCCCGGTCAAGGCGGCATCCGCCCCGTCAGTGTCGGGGCCCACGGCCCCAAGCCCGGACGCTGGCGCGGCGCTAGCTTGTCGTTCTAGGCATGACATGGCATAACGCCGTTTTTGTCCACTCAACACTCTCTCAGGATATCGCAATGAATGCATGCAAAACACCACTCACGCCAACGCGGGCGAAACAGGCCCTGCCAGGCGCGCCCGCGCTGCTGCCGCCTCTGCTGCTCGGCCTGTTTTGCTTCCTGGTCTTTGCCCTTGCACCCGCAGGACAGCCTGCGGGACTGGCCGGCCCAGGTCAGGCGCTGGCACAAGGCTACGACCCGGGCTATTCCCCTCCTGCCAGGAGCGGGAACACCGGCCCCGACAGGTCACGGGAGACAAACCCGAGCGCGGCCAGACCCTATGTAACCGGGGAAATCCTGCTTGACGGCTCCGGGCGCCCCGTGAGCCCCGTGCTGGCCCCGGGCAGCATCCCCCCCGACAGTTCAGGCCTGCTGCATCCTTCCCAGGCCCTGCCCGTGGTTCCGCAGTACCCCCTTTCTTCCCCCTATGTGCGCACGGTTCCGGTGCCGCAATACGGCGCGAACCAGTATCCGGCCTCTTCTGGCGGCTCCTCTTACGGCACAGAGGAGTTCAGCATAGCGCATCCGGACACGAGACCCTCGACACAGCCGCCGGCAAGCGCCCTGGTGGAACAGGGCCCGGCCGTATCCGACCCCATCCACCGGCCCTACCGCGAGCCGCGCTATTCGGACGATCCGCTCGCGCCCAAGCCTTCGTACAGCACGCCGCCGGCCTCCGCCCCCTATGGCGCCTACCCTCCGCAAAGCAGCAACGCGCCGACGCCAAGACAGCGCTACAGCGGTGAAAGCAACCCCAGCGCGGCCCGTCCCTATGTGACCCAGGAAATTTATCTGGATCATGAGGGAAGGCCCATCGGCCAGGTGCAAGGCAGCCCCGGAAGCGGGGCGCCCGTCTATCAACCGCAGTCCGGGGCTCCGGCCTTACGGACGCCGGCAGCGCCGCCGCCAGCAACGGTTGCAGAACCTTTTTCCTCTACGGGGCAGGCAGCACAGCCTGCCCCGCAGCTGCATTCAAGCCCTTTTGTTCCGCCTTCGCAATCAGCGCCGCTTGCGAAGGCCGCCCCCGCCAGGACTGCTGAGGACGCTCAAGCCCGGCTTTCCGTACAGGCGCAGGATGAAAACAGCCTCCGCAAACCCGCGGCAAAAGCCCTGGAGCCGCCCGTGCCCCAGAGTTCGGGCCCTTCGGCGCAGGCCGCCGCCACGCCAGCCACCCCGGCCTCCGAAGCCGCTCCCGCCGGGCCGGCAAACACCGCCCTGACAGCGCCGGCGGGCAAGGTGGAGGTCAAACTCCCCGCGCCCAAAAGCAGCGGCCTGGCCTGGTCCATTGCCGACAGCCCGGAACAGGGAAAGGCGCCCCTTGCGCAAAGGCCCGCCTTTCGCCCGGGGCAAGCTACTTCCTCAACCGTTTCCAAGCCGGAATCAGCATCCAGCTTGAGCTACCCCATCAACCTGCCCAAAGAAGCCGGCGTCATCCCCGGACGCTTTGTTCCGCCCCCGGCCAGCGCTTCGGCACCCGTTACCGGCGCCGGTGGCGGCCCGGGCGCCGTGCCGTTGCAGGATGAACGCCAAAACGCGCCCCAGGGCACACTGGTCTACACAGCCGGACCTGACGGCCAGGGCACCCTGAGCACGGAGCCGGCTGATCCGAAAGCAAAGCAAAAACCGGCAGCCGCCCCGAACGCTGCTTCACGCGCCAAAGGCGCACAGCCCCAGTCCGGCCGGCCTGCCGGCGGCAAGGGGCCGGCCGGCGCGCCCGCGCCCCTGGATGCGCCCGGAGCCATAGGCGACGCGGCCGACATGCTGAGCGAAGTAAACAAGATACGCGCTTCAGGCGCCAGGTGCGGCAAAAAACACATGGCCGCCTCCGCCCCGCTGCGCGAAAATCACCTTCTCAGCCGCGCGGCCGCCGCCCATGCCGCGGATATGGCCGCCAAGCACTACCTGGCCAGCACCACGCCCGACGGCGTTACCCTTGGGGGCAGAGTTTCCGCCGCCGGCTACGAGTGGAGCGATGTGGCGGAAAACCTGTCCGCCCAGAGCTCCGACGCGGAGCAGGCCGTTCGTCTCTGGCTGCAAGTGCCCGAACAGTGCGCCAACCTCATGGACCCCCTCTTTGTTGAAGCGGGCGCCGGCACGGACCTGTCCGGCCGTATCCGGGTTTTCATTCTTGCCAATCCCTTGGGAAAAAACGCCCAACGCCTGAACTGAAGTCCGGAGCATCTCAAAGGTAAGCTGTTCCAGTTAGAGGCCGGGTTCAGGCAAGGGCCGCAAGCATGTCGGGGATTGCAACATGCCCGATTATTGTGTTAGACTGCATCGATTCTGTTTGCCTTGAACAAAGAGCACCTCATTACCAACGCCAGCGGCCAGTTTCGGATGCAAGGCGCGAGCATGCCTTTATCGAGCCGGAGGCATTTTGTTATATTCTCCATCCTGTTTTTCTTTGCCTGAATCGGCAGGCGCCATCTTTCTTTTTCTGCTCTGTCTCGCCGCCCTGACGCTCCTGCCTTTGCGCCGCGCCAGCGCCGGCACCGACGCGCGAACAAGCTGCGACGCCCATGCCATGCTGCAGGCCCTGCCTCTGCCGGTGCTTGTGGTCAATGTTGACAGCATGAGCATCCATGCCTTCAACAGCGCCTTCAGCGCCCTGCTCGGTTCCGGCTGCCGTCCCGGCGACAGGCTGGACGCCATGTTTGAAGCTCCGCGAAACCTGGCCGCCCTTTTAGACGAAGCCTGCGCGGCCGCGCGCAATGAAGCGCAGCCCCCGGCAGCGGGGCAGGGCGGGGGCAGCGCCGCCCTTGCCGGCGGGACGTGCCGCGCCCTGCACAGCTCCCTGCCCTGTGTATGGAAGGACGCCCTCGGCCGGCCGCGGCCTGTTCTGCTCACCCTGTTCTATTATGAGCAGGCGCCGGACTGCCCGCCCCTGCTCCACATCAGCGTGGACCCCGACGCCTCCATTTCTTCCGCCAGCCTGCGCCGCTGTTTCGACGCCTTTCCCGAGCTGCTCTATTTCAAGGACAAGGCGGGAAGCTTGCGCTTGTGCAACAAGGCCATGGCCGACATCTGCGGCTCTTCGGTCGAAGGGATGCTGTACAAAAAAACCGGGGAGCTGCCCTTTCCCCCTCCCCTGGACAGTCTGCTCCGCGCCGCTGACGCAAAGGTTCTGGAAAGCGGCGAGCCCTGCCTGAACACGGCGAGCGGCGGCCATGGAGAGCATTGGCGCAGCTATGAAAATCACAGCTACCCCGACTTTGCGGCCGACGGATCGCTGCAGGGCCTTTTCGGAATCTGCCGTGACCTCACCGCCAGCCAAAAGATGTCCGAAGCCCTGCGAAACCAGAGCGCCCTGTCGCAGGCCGCCAACGACGCTTCGCTCCTGCTTTTCGCGGATGAGGAGGAAATGGACGACCTGGCCCAAAAAGTTCTGAGTGCCATCGGCAAGGTTACAGGCGCGGACCGTGTGGATGTCTGGCGCAACCACGGCAGCAGTGAGGACGGGCTTTTGTGCACCCAGGTTTTTGCCTGGAGCCGCGATAACGCTTCCACCTACTTCAGCCCGCATTCGAATACCGTTATCTACAATGCGCATCTGCCGGGCTGGGAGCAGGAGCTGGCCTCCGGACGCAGCGTGGACACAATGAAAAAAACGCCGAGCGCGCAGGAACTTAAGCATTTTCACGACCAGCGTATCGGCTCCGCCCTTGCCGCGCCCATTGTGTTCCATTCCATGTTCTGGGGTTTCATACGCCTTTGCATGCACAGCAAGCGGCATCAGTGGGGCAAGGCCGAAGACGGCATCCTGCGCTCTTTGGGGCTGCTTCTGGCGGCAACCATGCAGCGGCGCAGAATCCAGGAGGCCCTGGCGGAATCTGAAGAGCGCTTTCGCGATGTGACCATGGCTGCCGGCGAAATCATCTGGGAACTGGATGCGCAGGGCTATTTTTCATACGTTTCCGAGCGGATACACGCCATGACCGGCTTTCCGCCCGAAGAAGTGCGGGGCATGCGCTGGGAAGATTTCGCCTTTGACCACCGGGACGATGAAATAACCGGACGGATGTTCCAGGCCAGTGTCCCCACAGGCTCTTTCCGCGCTTTTGAGCACCGCATCAGAAGCAAGAACGGCGCTCCCATCTGGCTCTTGACCTCGGGCAAACTGCTCACCGGCCTTGAAGGCATCGCCGGACTGCGCGGGACCAGCCTTGACGTTACCCACGACAAACAGACCACGGAAAATCTCAATACCACTCTGAAAGCTCTGGAAAACGCCAACCAGGAGTTGGAGCGCTCCGCGCAGCGCGCCCACGATCTGGCCCGGCACGCGGAATCGGCCAGCAAGGCAAAAAGCGAATTCCTGGCCAACATGAGCCACGAAATCCGTACGCCGCTGAACGCCATCATCGGCATGGCCTATCTGACCCAAAAAACGGATCTGAGCGTGAAACAGGCGGATTACGTCGACAAAATTCACAAGGCCGGCATTTCGCTTCTCGGCGTCATCAACGACATTCTGGATTTTTCCAAGATCGAATCCGGCAAGCTGGAAATAGAGCACCTACCCTTCCGCCTTTCGGAGAGTTTTGAAAACCTGGCTTCGATCATCGGCTCCGATGTGGAAAACCGGAGTCTGGATGTGGCCTTTCTCATCGAGCACAATGTGCCGGACTGCCTTTTGGGTGACCCCCTGCGCCTGGCGCAGGTGCTGAACAATATTGTCGGCAATGCCATCAAGTTCACGGATCAGGGCGGCATCAGCGTGCGCTGCTCCCTGGTAAAAATCGAGCGGGAAAAAGCCTTTCTGCGCTTTACCGTGCGCGATACGGGCATCGGCATTCCAAAAGAAAGAAAAAACTCCCTGTTCCAGTCCTTTACCCAGGTGGACTCCTCCATTACCCGCAAGTACGGCGGAACCGGGCTCGGCCTTGTGATCAGCAAGCAGCTTCTGGAGCTCGCCGGAGGCTCCCTGAGCCTTGACAGCGACGAGGGCAAGGGAACAAAGGTCACCATCAACCTGCCCCTGGGGCTGAACCCGGACGCCTGTTCCGATGATCCATCCGCCGCCGAATCAAGCCTGACCGGCCTCAGGGTCATTGTGGTGGACCCCAGCGACATGCAACGGGCCCTGCTGCTGGACATGCTGCAGGACATGGGCTGTCGCGCCTCGGCCTTCAGCGATATCGGGCAGGGTTTTGCGGCCATAGCGCACTCGGACGCCAATGGCGGCAAAACCCGTGTGCTCATCTTGCCCATGAGCCTGGTTGAAGAAGAAAACGGCAGTAATGTCCGCCACTTGTGCGAAGTCATGCACCTTGCCAACATCCCCCGTATTCTAGCGATAGCCCCCTTCGGCTATGCGGAGAGCGCGGACGGCGACGCGGCCGGGGATGTGCGCAAACATATTGCCGCGGTCATCACCAGGCCCCTGCTGTCCAGTTCCCTGCGCCGCGCCCTGGAGTTCACGGCCGGCATGAGGCAAAGCGAAGGCCCCGACCGGGGCAAAAACACCCGGAACGTGCAGGCTCCCTATTTTCCCAACAGCAGGGTGCTGCTGGTGGAGGACAACCCGGTGAACCAGCAGATCGCCGCCGAACTGCTGCGTGAAGCCGGAGTTGCCGTCACCGTTGCGGAAAACGGCCGGAGCGCGGTGGAGTTGCTTGAGAACAGCCCGATCATCCCCTTTGACATGGTGTTCATGGACCTGCAGATGCCGGAAATGGACGGCTTTACGGCCACCCAAAAAATCCGGGACAACCCCAGGCTTGCTTTCCTGCCCATCGTGGCCATGACGGCCCACGCCACGGTTGAAGAACGCGAACGCTGTCTTGCCGCCGGCATGAACGAGCATCTGGCTAAACCCATCGACGTTTCGGCCCTGTACGACTCCCTGCGCCGCTGGCTCAAACCCGTGGAACGAAAAGAAGCGCCGGCCGCCGCCAACCCCATTGATGATTCACCCCTGCCCGAACTGCCCGGCATCGCTGTTGAAGAAAGCCTTGCCGCCCTTGGCAACGCGGTTACGGAATACAAAGCGCAGTTGCTGCAATTCTGCCTGCTGCACGAGGGCGCGCAGGACGCCTTCACCCGCTACGCGCTGGCCATGAACAAGCCGCGCATCAGCGCTCTGCTGCATTCTGTGGCCTTGTCCGCCAGGGGCATCGGCGCAAAGCGCCTGGCAGGGGCGGCCGAAGCCCTGAAAGAACTATTTGACGCGGCCAGTTCCATGCCCGAGCCAGGGCAATATGCAATATTTCTTACTGAACTTACGGCCACCCTGGGCATGCTGCGTCTTTTGTTTCCGCATCCGCCCTGCAGTGAGCTTTGCGGCCCAGCCACCCTGGAGGATCCGGAGCACTTTCTGGAGGCTCTATCCAGACTCAACCGCCTGCTCCAGGAAGATGACGCCGATGCCTGTTCGCTCTTCAGCGAACTGGCGGAACGCATCGCCCTGGTGGACAGACAGGCTTCAGCCAGCGCCGCCAAGGCAGTGGCCCTTTTTGACTTCGGCGCCGCCTACGCCGTGCTCCACCCCATGGAAAAGGGCCTGCGCGCGGCAGGGGAAGAGCAGCAAGGCCCGGAGCGGGATGAGGACTGATGAAAAAGAAAAAAGGAGCCTTTTCGCGCCGCTCGCGGCGGATGAAAGCCGCCGGGGAAGCGGCCGGCGCCCTTCTTCTCTCCCTGGGGGGCAAGCAGCAGCGTCACCTTGCCGCCTTGTGGGACAACTGGAACCTGATCCTTGGCGAGGAACTGGACGGGCTCGGCCTGCCCCTGGGGCACAAGGACGGCACCTTGTATATCGGGGCCGACGACAGCATGGCCCTGCAGGAACTGTCCATGTACTCGATGGAAATACTTGAGCGCGCCAACGCTTTTATGGACAGCCATTTTTTTAATAATGTCAAAGTGGAACTGATGCAGGGCAGACGCAACCTGGCGGCCCCGCGCCTGATCGGGTTCCAGGGTCCGGCCTTGCCTGCCCTGCCCCCCCGCCCTGACAAGCTCGGAGCCTTGCGGGACAAACTGGATAAAAATTCTCCGGTTGCACAGTGCTATGAAGCCTATCTTGCCTTGTTCGAACAAGAAGGGTCCAATGCACCCGGCTGATTTTATGGCTCTATACCCCCAGCCCTTGCCATCCAGGCCAAAAGCGCTTTTGCGCTTGCATTAATCATACTCGAGTATTATTTTCCCCATTGCTGTATTGCCGGCAAGCTGCGGCAATAAACCGGAGCCCCGGTCCCAGCTCATGCCTCCGGCGGCCAAAGTGGCGCTGCCCCTTTGTAATCCCCGCCAAGGGGCTCCTCCCCGGACCCCAGCAAGGGGCATGATGTCCCTCGCCCCCCTATGTTACCCATGTTCGCGGGTGCAGCGGCCTGCCCTTGCCTGCGGCTGCAATGCGGGCGACTGTCGCCGCACATCCCCGGGGCCAGAATTTGCAAGGGCCTTGCGCCCTTTTTCGAGATAGGCATACCGACACATCTTAAGGAGTATTCATGATCGGCATTTCCAAATTATACTGCGGCCAGGTGGAACCTTCGGACGCGCTTCGCTACGGGCGGCATTCCGGCAAACTCCCCTCCCATCTGCTGCAGTTTTCCAAAGATAAGAAGCCCGTTGTGGTCTGGAACATGACCAGACGCTGCAACCTCAAATGCGTGCACTGCTACGCCCATGCCCTTGAAGAGGAAGGCCAGGACGATATCTCCACGGTGCAGGCCAAGGCCATGATTGACGATCTTGCCGCATACGGCGCGCCGGTCATGCTTTTTTCCGGCGGAGAACCGCTGGTGCGCAAAGATCTGGTCGAGCTTGCCCAGCATGCTACCAGCAAGGGCATGCGGGCCGTCATATCCACCAACGGCACACTGATCAGCAAGGAAAAAGCGGCGGAACTGAAAAAAGTCGGGCTTTCCTACGTGGGCATCTCCCTGGACGGCGGAGAAGAAATTCACGATCGCTTCCGCAAAGTGCCTGGCTGCTTTAAAAAAGCCCTGCAGGGCATTGAAAACTGTCAGGCCGAGGGCCTGAAGGTCGGGCTTCGCTTCACCATCAACAAGCGCAACCAGAGCGAGGTGCCCAAGCTCTTTGATCTGGTGCGAGATCTTGAAGTCCCGCGCATCTGTTTTTATCACCTGGTCTATTCCGGCCGGGGCTCCGAGTTGATCAAGGAAGACCTTGATCATGCCGAAACACGCGCGGTACTGGACCTGATCATGGACCGCACCCGTGAGCTTTTTGAAGCGGGCAAGCCCAAAGAAGTGCTCACCGTGGACAACCACGCCGACGGCCCCTACCTGTGGATGCGCATGCAGCGCGAAGACCCGAAAAGAGCCGAAGAGGTTTTTGAACTGCTGCAGTTCAACGAAGGCAACAGCTCCGGGCGCGGCATCGGCTGCATCTCCTGGGACGGACAGGTGCACGCCGATCAGTTCTGGCGCAACCACAGCTTCGGCAACGTGCTTGAGCGCCCATTTTCCAAGATCTGGGATGACCCGGACATCACCCTGTTGCACCAGTTGAAGGACAAGAAAGCGCACGTCAAGGGCCGTTGCGCCCGTTGCCGCTTTCTGAACATCTGCGGGGGCAACTTCCGGGCCAGGGCCGAAGCCTGGCACGGCGACATCTGGGCCGAAGACCCGGCCTGCTATCTGACGGACGAGGAAATCGGCATTG
>JAJDJN010000035.1 GCA_030267245.1 Desulfovibrio sp. OttesenSCG-928-A18 | reverse complement strand
TCCTGACAATATAGGAGACATGAGAATGTGGAGTGTTCGCGTACACGACAAGGCGCGAAAAGCGATGCTACGCCTCCCCTCCCCCGTAGTGAAGGCGTTTGAGGCCCTGCTTTTCGATCTGCGGGCACGGGGGCCGGTGGCGGGGAACTGGCCCAATTACGGGAAATTGGATCGGCAACGCCATCACTGTCACCTGAGGAAAGGGCGGCCTACCTATGTGGCGGTGTGGTGGGAAGTCGGGGAAGAAGACCACAGTATTGAGGTGACTTATGTTGGAACCCACGAAAAAGCTCCTTACTGATGACGCCGTTTATCTTGGCGTGATTTGTGGGCAGGCCGTACTTGAAGAAGTGAGGGCTGCGCTTGAGGCCAGGGGATGCGTGATTGAAGAAGAAAAGCGCGTTACTACGGTTTCTGATGAAAAGGAATGGTACACTCTGGAAGAACTATTTCCCGACCATCACGGCGGGGACGTGGTGCGCGGCCTCCGCTATCGTGAGGGTATGACGCAAAAACAGGTGGCTGAAAGCATAGGAATCAGCGTCAACAACCTCTCCCATATCGAAAACGGGCGGCGCCCCATCGGCAAGGATGTGGCAAAACGTCTCGCCAAGGCTTTGAATACAGATTGGCGCTTATTTCTGAGGTAAGGGAAATCTCAAATTCAGACACTTTCGGCTCTATGAACGGGCAGCATTATTCACAAGGTAGGCAGTAAGAAAAAGTTGCACAGGGGTTGCACAAGAGTCTTGGATAAAAGCAAAGGGTTTGCAGTTTTTGGCTGCAAACCCTTGATTTTTCTGGCTCCCCGGCACGGGATTGAACCGCGGACCTAGTGATTAACAGTCACCCGCTCTGCCAGCTGAGCTACCGGGGAATGTGCGCACCTGTCGTGCAGGAAAGGATTTGTATATGGAAGCTTTTCGCAGGTCAAGTGTTTTTTGCGGGGGCGGTCTTTTTTGCATGGATGGCAAAGGGGGGGAAGGGCTTGTATCGCACCGGCAAAGCTCAAGATTTGTAATGAAGTTCTCCAATCTTGACGGCGGGCGCTATTTGGCATACCCCTAACAACTCACACTGTTGTCATGTTTCAGGGAGCCTGTGTTTTGAGTTCCGACGATACTCCGCAAAAGCCCGAAGTCGGGAAAAAGAAGCCGACTGTAAAAATCGCCAGCAAGTCCGGTCATGCCTGCTATTTCATGCCCATGCTGGAAAGCCTTGCCGCGCGCGATGAATTGAACGAGGTCGTCAAGAACCGCGTGGTAAAGTCCTGTGAAATCCTTGACGCGGGTTCATCCCTGTACGCCAATGGTTTTGTCAAGGACAGCGACGCCGCGGCAGTGCTTGAAGAAAATGCGGACAACGATTCCCAAGCGCTGGCCGCAGCCTCCCAAGAATTCCGGCTTGCCGGGCGCATCGTGTCCCTGCGCAGTTTCGGCAAGGTGGCTTTTTTCCACCTCATGGACGGCAGCGGCCGCATCCAGTGCTATGCGGCGCGAGAAATTTTGGGCGAAAGCGCATACTCTTTGTTCAAGAAGCTGGACACGGGCGATATTGTCGGCGTGACCGGGGTTTTGTTCAGAACAAAAACCGCCGAACTGACCCTGGAATGCCGTTCCGTTGTTTTGCTGACCAAATCCATCCGCCCTCTGCCGGAAAAATACCACGGCCTCAAAGATGTGGAAACCCGCTACAGGCAGCGCTATGTGGATCTGATCGTCACGGAACGCACCAGAGAGATTTTCGCCAAGCGGGTCAACATCATAAAAGAATTTCGCCTGTTTATGGAGCGCGCCGGTTTTCTGGAAGTGGAAACCCCCATGCTCCAGCCCATTCCCGGCGGGGCCACGGCCAAGCCTTTCAGAACGCATCACAATGCCCTGGACATGCAGCTGTATATGCGCATCGCTCCGGAACTCTATCTGAAGCGCCTGCTGGTGGGCGGTTTTGAAAAAGTTTTCGAGATTAACAGGAATTTTCGTAACGAAGGCATTTCCGTCCGGCATAACCCCGAGTTCACCATGTGTGAGTTCTACTGGGCCTATGCCACTTTTCAGGATCTCATGGATCTGACCGAAGCCCTTGTGGGGCATATTGCCCTTACGGTATGCGGCAGCTACAAAATACATTATCAGGGCAACGATATAGACCTGACGCCGGGTTCATGGAAGCGTCTGTCCTTTTTTGATTCCCTGCAATCTATCGGTGGGCATAGCCCCGAATTTTTTATGGATTACCATGCCGTGCGCGGCTATATCCGCCAGCGCGGGGAAAAGGTTGTGGAGCATGAAAAGCTGGCCAAGCTGCAGGCCAAGCTTTTTGATCTGGATGTGGAGCCAAAGCTTGTGCAGCCCTATTTCATTTATCATTATCCGACGGATATTTCTCCCCTTTCCCGTCGTAATGACCAGAATCCGGACATCACGGACCGCTTTGAACTTTTTATCGCCGGGCGTGAGCTGGCCAATGCCTTTTCCGAACTCAACGACCCGGCGGATCAGCGCATGCGCTTTGAAGACCAGGTGGCGGAAAAAAACGCCGGGGATGACGAAGCCCACGCCATGGACGACGATTACCTGCGCGCCCTTGAATACGGCATGCCCCCGGCGGCCGGGGAGGGGCTCGGCATTGACCGGCTGGTCATGCTGCTGACGGATTCGGCCTCGATCCGGGAAGTCATCCTCTTCCCCCTGCTCAAGCCGGAGAATTAGAACGGTTATCTTTGAACTGCCCGCTTGACGGCGAGCAATGCTCGCCTACAAGCATTTCAGGGCAAGGATTTGAGGACAAATCCTTGCGGAGCGAAAGGCACTTTTTTAAAGTGAACTTGCTCCAAAATGCCCCAAAAACGCAAACCCGTGCGCGGGTCCTGCACAGCATATCCCGAACATGCATGCGCTTTGAACTCTTTCTGGCCCTGCGCTATCTTTTTGCGCGACGCGCCCAGGCCTTTATATCCGTTATCTCCTGGGTCGCCGTGGGCGGGGTTGCGCTGGGCGTGGCCTCCCTCATCGTTGTCATGGGGGTCATGAACGGCTTCACCACCGATTTGCGCGACAAAATCATCGGCATGACTTCCCACGCCATTGTCTATTCCAACTTGGGGCCCATTGCCGATGACCCGGCATTGCTGCAAGGGCTGGCGCAGAGTCCTGGCATTGCCGGCGCAACGCCTTTTGTGCAGTCCGGAATCATGGTTTCAAGTCTTTCCGGCAGCAGCGGCGTGTATCTGCGCGGCGTGGACCCGGACAGCGCCGCCACAGTGCTTGGCGGCCTGAAAAACATGACCCTGGGCGCTGTTTCGGATCTGAAGCGCGAGCAGGGCCTTCCCGGCATCATCATGGGCGAAACCCTGGCAGATCGCCTGGCGGTGCATATAGGCAGCCGGGTGAACCTTATGGCCCCTTCCGGGCAACTGAGCTCTGCCGGACATACGCCGCGCATCCGCTCCTTTCAGGTGGTGGGGCTTTTCTCCATGGGGCTGAGCGAATACGACGGCACCCTTGTTTTCGTGACCATGGACAGGGCCTGGGAGTTGCTCGGCTGGCGGAACCAGGCCTATTCGGGCATCGAAGTGTCCCTTGAAGACGTGGATAAGGCGAAGCAGAGCATGGGCGCGGCCCTTGCAGCCATCGAGCGGCGTGATTTGTATGCCGAAACCTGGATGGATATGCACGGCAACCTTTTCGCCGCGTTGAAGCTGGAAAAGGCGGCCATGGCCGTGATTCTCATTCTTGTGGTGCTGATGGGCTCTTTCCCCATTGTCACCGCCCTTGTCATGCTGGTCATGGAAAAAACGCGCGATATCGCGGTGCTCATGTCCATGGGCGCCTGCAAGGCTTCGATTCGCAAAATATTTATGATCCAGGGGCTGGTCATCGGATTCATGGGCACGAGTCTGGGTTTTGTGCTTGGACTTGGCGTGGCTTTTCTGCTAAAGCACTATAAATTTATTGAATTACCCAGAGGGGTGTACTCCCTTGATTATCTGCCCGTTCTTCTGCAGGGGCCGGATCTGGTCCTCACGGCCGTCAGCGCCATGTTGATCTGCTTTCTTGCTACTCTTTATCCCGCGGGGCAGGCGGCGGCTCTGGAGCCTGTGGACGCCCTGAGACACGAATGATGGAAACACCCTTTTCCGGGCCTTTGTACCGTCTTCGCGGCATCTGCAAGGATTTTTCCGGTCCCGGAGAAGTTGTTAGAGTTTTACAAGAGATCTTCCTTGATATACAAGAGGAGGAACGGGTCGCCATTGTCGGCGCTTCCGGGTCCGGAAAATCGACGTTGCTGCACATTCTGGGCACCCTGGCATCGCCCAGTTCCGGCGAGATCCTTTTTCTCGGACATGACCTGAACGCCTTGTCCCTCGCGGAAAAAGCACAGGTGCGCAATAAGGTCATGGGTTTTGTATTTCAGTTTCATCACCTGCTCCCGGAGTTTTCCACTGTGGAAAACGTGGCCATGCAGGCGATAATCGGCGGCATGCCACGCTCCGAAGCCCTGGATCGGGCCGAAGCGGCGCTCAAACTGGTGGGCCTTGAAGAGCGCGCGGCTTTTAATGTAACACTGCTGTCGGGCGGTGAACGCCAGCGGGCCGCCATTGCCCGCGCCGTGCTCCTAAAGCCCAGAGTGCTTTTGGCCGATGAGCCTACGGGGAACCTTGATGAAAAAAATGGCAAACGCATATCCGAGTTGCTGTTGCAGCTTAACGCCGAGCAGGGCATGGCCCTGGTGGTGGTCACGCATAATCTTGAGCTCGCCCGTTGTATGGGCAGATGCTTTGAACTGAAGTCCGGAGAACTGTATGAGCAAATGCGCTGAACGTTTTCAGACCCTGGTGGCGCTCATGGCGCTGGCCGTGCTCGGGCTGTGCTTTGCAGGCCCGTCCGCCCACGCCGCCCCGGCTACCACAGGGGCGAACAAGGTACTGGTGCTGCCTTTTCAGGTGCATGCCGGTTCCAATCAGGAAACCCTGGCCCTTCAGTTCCCTGAAATGCTGGGCGCGCGCCTTTCCCAGTCCGGAACGGAAGTTGTCTCGCACGAGCAGATGCTGCGCCTTGTCAAGTCGCGCAACGTGAGCACCCTGGATCTGGCCACCGTGCGCGCCCTGGCCAAGGCGGCCGGCGCCAGCCACGCGGTATACGGCAGCGTCAACCAGGCCGGCGATGCTCTGAGCATTGACGCCCGTCTGGTCAGCGCTCAAAGCACGGCCCAGCCCAAACCAATTTTTGTGGACCAGGGCGCGGGCAACACAAACCTGAGCTACGCCCTGGACGATCTTGCGGGCGGCATTCTCTCCGAACTGCCCACGCCTGTGATCCAGGCGGCGCCAGGAATGCCGGGAATGCCCGGCCCCCTGGGCTCCGGCGTTGTCGCGGGGGTGGAAGTGCGCGGCACCAAGGTGCTGGAGCCGGATGTGGTGCTCCTGCGCGTATCCACCAGGCGCGGCGATGTGCCGGATCCGGCCGTTATCGACCAGGACGTGAAGCGAATCTGGGAGCTTGGCTACTTCAGCGATGTGAGCGTTGAACTTCAGCGTCGCGACGGGGCGCTCTTTGTGATCTACACCGTGACCGAAAAACCGCGTGTGGAAACCATCACCGTTGAAGGCACCGAGGAGTTTGACGAGGAGGACATCATCGGCGCCATGAGCACCCAGCCCGGCTCTGTGCTCAACGACAGCGTCCTGGCCGAGGACATCCAGAAGATCCTCGAAATGTATCGCAAAAAAGGTTACTATCTCGCCAAGGTGGATACCCGCTTTGAACCGCGCAGCATGGGAACGGCCATTAACCTGAACATCAGCGAGGGGAAAAAACTCTATATTTCAGCGGTACATATTGAAGGCGCCAGTCAACTGGACGAAAGCGACGTGAAAAAACAGCTGCTCATGAGCGAGCGCAGCATCATTTCCTGGTTCACAGGCACCGGCGTGCTGCAGGAAGAGCTCATCGAACGCGACTCCGCCGCCATCACCGCCTATTACCTCGACCACGGCTTCATGGACATCACTGTTGCCGCCCCCAGGATTGAATACAGTGACGACGGCATCAGCGTTACCTTTCCCATCCATGAGGGCCAGAAATACAACCTGACGGGCGTGTCCTTTGAAGGCGAGCTCATTGACACCACCGAGCGCCTGCGCGAGCTGATCAGCCTTGACGAAGTGGCGGAAAACGGCGGAGCTTTCAACCTGACCATGATGCAAAAGGACGCGCGCAAGATTTCCGAGTTCTACGCCAATTACGGCTACGCCTTTGCCGAGGTCAATCCGCGGCCCATGAAGAGCGTTGACGGCTCGAACACGGTGTCCCTCGTCTACGAGATCAAAAAGAAACATAAAATTTACGTGCGCCGCGTACTGGTGGAAGGCAACAACAAAACCCGCGATAACGTGGTCCTGCGCGAAATGCGCCTCACCGACGGCGAACAGTTTGAAGGGGAGAAACTGCGCCGCAGTGTCGAGCGTCTGAACAAGCTGGGCTATTTTGAAATGGCCGAAGCCGAACTTGTGCAAACGGCCAACCCGGACGAGGTGGACCTCAAAATCAAGGTCAAGGAGCAGCCCACCGGCGCCCTCATGGCCGGTTTCGGCTATTCCACCTTCTCTGACTTCGGGGTGGCCGGCACCCTGATGGAAAAGAACCTCTGGGGCAAAGGCTACAACGTCTCCCTCAAGGCGGCCTTTTCCGGCAGGCGCGACGCGTACACCTTCTCCTTCACCAACCCCCGCTTTAACGACACGCCCCTGTCCCTGGGCGTGGATCTCTATCACTGGCGCGACGACTATATCGACTATGTGAAGCGGACCACCGGCGGCGTGCTGCGCGCGGCCTATCCCATCGGAGAATACACCTCCGTCGGTGTCGGCTACCGCCTTGACCGCTACAAGATTTATGATGTGGATGATGACGCCTCGTCCTATATCAAGCGCTATGACACCGGCAACCGCTGGACCAGCGTGCTCATGGCCCGCATCATGCGCGATTCCACCAACAGGGAGAATCCGACCAGCGGCAACATCGATAGCCTCAGCGTTGAATACGGCGGCGGCCTTGTGGGCGGCGACGACGACTTTATCCTGCTCTCCGCCGAACACCAGACATACTACGAACTGGCCACCAACCACGTGCTGCACCTGCGCATCAAGGGTTCGGCCCTGTTGAAGAACGGTTCCGACGAAGTGCCCGTGTTTGAGCGCTTCTGGATGGGCGGCATGCAGAGCGTACGCGGTTACAACAGCCGGCACCTGGTGCCGCGCGATCCAGATACGGACGACCGCATCGGCGGTACGCGCATGGCTTTTGCCAACTTTGAATACATCTGGACCGTGAGCACGGAATACGGCCTGAGCCTGGTGCCCTTCTTTGACATCGGTTTCAACATTGACTCGGATCATGATTACAGTTGGAGCGATGAAGTAGTGAAGTCCGCCGGCCTTGAACTGAGATGGCGCTCCCCCATGGGCGATTTGCGCTTCTCCTACGGCATTCCCTTTGACGAGGACAGGCGGGGCAAACGCGAATCCGGCCGCTTCGAGTTCTCCATGGGCCAGTTCTTTTAAGCCTGCGCATTGGCGGGCCTGAAGAAGGTATTTTTCTTCAGGCCCGTTCCTTTTGTTCTACAGCCCGGATTGGCTATGAGCGCCAGGCCGTCCCGGGGCCAGGTTCATGAACCATGCCGGTCAGACCGCTGGCGTCGTGTTGCCCGGAAGCGATGCTTCGTCATGCGGATTCAGGAGCCTCCGCAGTCGCATGCGTATTCCCCTGCGTGTTTTTCTCTTGCTGGCGCTGCTGACCGCTTTTTTTTCGGAAGCGGCCCTTGCTGCCGCCCCCGGAAAGGGAGAAAACGCCCGGACCAGTCCCTCCTCCCCCCTTGAGCGGGCCATTAAAGAATTCGATACCCTGTGCGCCGATGCCAAACGCTCTGTCCGGCGGGATCTCTGGATGGCGCTGGAGGAGAATTTTTCCGGCATCCAGAAAAAAAGCACGGGCGACAATGCCGTTACCGCCGCCTTTTATTTCGCGCGCTGCCGTGAGGAAGTGGGGAAACGCTCTTACCTTGCCGACGACCACAGGGAGGCCGTGGCCCGCTACGCCCTGGTGGCGGAGCGCTACGCCAAATTTGGTTACGCGCCCACGGCTTTGTACAGACAGGGCTCCATACTGCACCACCGCCTGCGGGATCATGCGGCCTCTGCCGAGGTTCTGGAACGGCTGATAAACAACTACCCCAGGGCCCCGGAACTTGAGGGGGCGAAAACGCTGCTCGCCCAGGCCCAAAAGGCCGGCGCCCGCAGCCGGGCCTCCGCAAAGGACGAGGCCGGGGCTGCATCTGCCAGGGCCGCTTCTGCCGCGCCGGATCAGACGGAGCGGGGCCGCGCGTCCACCGTCACCCTGAAGGACATTACCTGGCAAAAGAAAGGGCAGCGGGCCGTGATCACGCTGGTGCTCGACGGCCAGGCCGACTTCGCCCACGATTACATACCCCCAAGGGATAAACGCCCGGCCAGGGTATACCTGGATATGGCCGGCGTCATACCGGCCTCCGGCATCCGCTCGGGCATGACGCTCAAGGATCTGGTGGTCACCCGCATCCGGACCGGCAGCTCGGAAAAGGGCATGAGGGTGACCCTGGAATGCTCGGGCGTATACTGCTATCTCGTGTCCAGGCCCGATAACGCGCCGCAGACCATCCAGATTGAGGTCAGCCTCAAGGATGACCTCAAAGACGGCATCGTTGTGGGCGGCAAGGATGAAGACGCGCCGGAGCAGGGCGCAAGCGGGGCCGGGGCAAAAGAAGACCAGGCAAAAAAAACCGATGGAACGAAAAGCGCCGGGCCGTCAGCCGGGGGCAAAGGCGGCCGGGACGCCAAAGGCGTTGAGGGCGGCGGCAAAGCGGCGGCTGGCGGCGGCAAGGCGCAGGCGGATGGCGGCAAAGCGACGGCTGGCGGCGGCAAGGGCGGTCGGGCAAAGGGCGGCGACGCGGGCGCAACAGGAAAAACCCGCCCGGCAGCCGGGGACAAGGCCGGCGCTTCAAAGCCCGAAGCGACGAAAACGGCCGGCGTCAAGGAATCCGCTGTCATGGAAAAGCTCGGGCTTACGGTGCGCACGATCATGATCGACGCCGGGCACGGCGGAAAAGACCCCGGAGCCATGGCCGGCGGCATTTCCGAACATATCTTCACCCTGGCCATGGCCAGGCGGGTGGGGGCGCTGCTGGAAAAACGCGGATTCACCGTTCTGTATACCCGCACGAGCAACGTCTTTATTTCGCTGCAGGACAGGCCGGACATGGCCAACAACCAGAAAGCGGACCTGTTCATATCCATCCATGTCAACGCCAATACCGTGCCCTCGGTACGGGGGATGGAGACATATTATCTTGACACCGCCCGGCAGCAGGACGCCGTTCTTGTGGCCGCGCGGGAAAACGCGGTTTCCGTACAGAACATCAGCGATCTGCAGGTGATCCTCACGGATCTCATGCTCAGTTCCAAACTGGAGGAGTCCCGGCACCTGGCGCGCTGCGTGCACAGGGGGATACTCAAACGCCTGCGCGGCGCAAAGCTCTCGGTCATTGACAACGGGGTCAAGTCCGCGCCATTTTACGTGCTCATGGGGGCGCGAATGCCGGCCATTCTTGTTGAATTCGGCTATGTTACCAATGATACGGACGCCGCCAACCTGAAAAAGGAAGCCTATCTGCAAAAACAGGCCGAAGGCCTGGTGGATGGCATCATACAGTACAAGACCGAACTGGCCCGTTCCGTGCCGCAGGGCAAGTAGGGACTGTTGACGGCGCGGCCCTTTTGCCCTCTGCCCGCGTCAGAAAAGCTCTTTATTCCCGTCGGGTACCCTAAGGGTACACTCCCTGCAAAAAGGCTTCTTCCTTGGCAGAGAACAAGATTGCCCGGAGCGTTAACAGCCTTGGTCCCTGCCCTTGGTACCTTGACGCGACCTCGCGTTGGGGATATGTGAAAAAACCCTGTTTTCCGGCTTGTTGCCGTGGCCGCGTTCACGGCATAAATAACATGCCTTCCGGCGGCCAAAGGGGCGCCGGGCCTTTGCAATCCCCGCAAAGGGCAGCATGCCCCCGACCCCCATTATCGTCCATGTTCGCGGCTGCACGGGCTTTGCCCCTGCCGGGCGGCCGCGGGGCCAGGCCACGCAACTCCTCGCGCAATACCCTGGCCGGCCGGCGAGCATATTTTACCACCTGCAAGGAGATACCATGCGTAAGATTCTTAGTCTGACTTTTGTGCTTCTGCTCTTGTTCGCGGGCTCCGCTTTCGCCCAGGAACTGAAAATCGGCGTTTTTGATCTGCAAAAGGTGGCTGAAGATAGCGACCCGCTTAAAGAGGCGATGCAGGCCATTGAAAAAAAATACGGCCCGCAGCGGGAGCAGCTGGAAAAAGAGCGTCAGGCCATTGTCAAAAAAAACGAGGACTTGAGCAAGAAAAAGCCCTCGCAAAAAGAACAGGAAGCCTTTATCCAGGAGCAGCGCGCCTATCAGGAAAAAATGCAGGTCTTTGCCCGCACCCTGCAAGGGGATGAGGAACTGGTGCGCAAGGATATTTATACCGTCATTCAGGTGGCGGCCAAGTCCTTTGCCGAGAAAAACGGCTACAGCATGCTGCTGGACGCTGTGGTCGTTCCATACTACCTGCCCGCCATCGATGTTACCAATGACATGCTGACCGAGGTAAACAAGGTCTGGAACGAATCCAAGACCAAAAAATAGCGGGAGGCGGGCGCGATGCTTCTTTCCGAACTGGCTGGCAAGCTGGGCCTTGAACTCACGGGAGAGGACCGGGAGTTCAGCGGGCTGAACACCCTGGAAGCGGCTTCGGAAAGCGAGGTCAGCTTTCTTGCCAATCCCAGGTATACGCATTTCCTCGACAGCACCAGGGCCTGCGCGGTCATTGTGGCAGCGGAACACGCCGGCCGCGTTCCACGCGCCCTGATCAGCGCAAATCCCTACCTGGACTTTGCCCGGGCCTCGGCGCTTTTTGTCCGCCGGCAGGGCGACTGCTCCGGCGTCAGCCCCCTGGCCGTCGTGCACCCCTCGGCCGAGATCGGCCGGGGCACCGGGGTGCACCCCTACGCCTGCATAGGCGCTGGAAGCCGCATCGGCGAAAACTGCCTGATCTTTCCGGGCGTCTATGTGGGCGAGGACTGCCTTGTCGGCGACAACTGCATATTGTACCCCAACTCGGTGCTCCTGGCCGGGGTCAGCCTCGGGGACGACTGCGTTCTGCACTCGGGCGCGGTTATCGGCACGGACGGTTTCGGCTTCGCCATTATGGGCGGGCAGATGCGGAAAATACCGCAAATCGGCTCCGTATGCCTGGAAAAGGGCGTCGATGTCGGGGCCAATACCTGCATTGATCGGGCCACCCTCGGCGCCACCAGGATCGGAGCGGACAGCAAGCTCGACAACCTGGTGCAGATCGGACACAACGTCTCCATGGGCGAACAGTGCCTCATCATTTCCCAGGTAGGCATCGCAGGCAGCACAAAGGTGGGCGACAGGGTGACCATGGCCGGTCAGGCCGGCATTTCAGGCCACATCAATATAGGCGACGACGTGACCATCGGCCCCAAGTCGGGGGTGCCCAAGGATATCCCGGCCGGGACAAAGGGCAGCGGTTCCCCGTTCATGGAAGGACGGACTTTTTTGCGCACCGCGACCATCATCCCCAAGCTGCCGGAAATCTACCGCCGCATGCAGCAACTGGAAAAGGAAGTCGAGGCGCTAAGGAACGAACTTGCACAGGCGCAAGGCCCGGACGGCGGCGCGGACTGAACGGTGTCAACGCGGCCTTGCCGGCCGCCGAGCACGGAGGAATAATGACGAATTTGCCGGATCAGGCGGAGGCGGCAAGCCCCGTCGAAATGGATATACGGCTGATAATGGATTTTCTGCCCCACCGTTACCCCTTTTTGCTGGTGGACAGGGTCACGCGCATCGAGCCGGGCGTCTTCATTGAAGCATACAAGTGCGTCAGCTTCAACGAGCCGTTCTTTCTCGGGCATTTTCCCGGACTGCCGGTCATGCCCGGGGTGCTCATTGTCGAAGCCATGGCCCAGGCCGGTGGGCTGATGGTCCTGGCCGACAAGGGCAAGGACTTTGCCCGGGAATCGGTGTTTCTCTTTACCGGCATGGAAAACGTGCGCCTGAGAAAACCCGTGCTGCCCGGCGACAGGCTGGAGCTGCGCTGCGAACTGACGCGGCAGAAAATGCGCATCTGGAAAATGCACGGAACGGCGCATGTGGACGGAGCACTCGCGGCCGAAGGCGAACTCAGCGCGGCCATCGTCCCTAGGGAGGCCATGCCATGAGCGCTTTGATTCATCCCACAGCCTTTGTTTCCCCAAAGGCGGAAATCGGACGGAACGTGAGCATCGGCCCCTGCGCCATGATCGAGGATGACGTCTTCATCGGCGACGACAGCCAGATCCACGCCTTTGCCTCGGTCAAACAATACACGCGCATGGGCAGGGAAAACATCGTCCATTCCTACGCCATGGTCGGGGGCACACCCCAGGACCTGAAGTTCGCCGGTGAACGCTCCACCCTCGAAATAGGCGACCGCAACTGCATCCGGGAATTCGCCACCCTGCACCGGGGCACGGAAGGCGGCGGCGGTGTTACACGCATCGGCACCGGCAACCTGATCATGGCCTATTGCCACGTCGCCCACGACTGCATCCTGGGCAACTCCATTGTCATGTCCAACAACGCCACCCTGGCCGGGCACGTGACCCTGGGCGACTACGCCATTGTGGGCGGGCTTTCGGCCGTGCACCAGTTCTGCCGCGTGGGACGCGGCGCCTTTATCGGCGGCATGACCGGGGTCGGGCAGGATGTTGCCCCCTTTATGATGGCTGTGGGCAGCCGGGCCGGCATCCACGGCCCGAACCTAGTCGGACTCAGACGCATGGGCCTGAAAACCACATCGGTTGCCGCCGTCCGCTCCGCCTTCAAACTCATCTGGCTTTCGGAAATGCCCAGAGCCGAGGCCCTGGCAAAACTGGAAGAAGATTTTGCCGACGTGCCGGAAGTGGCCGAAATCGTTGAATTCGTTCGTACGAGCCAGCGTGGCGTGCTGCCGGCGGTGCGCGCCTCCGAACTCAAGGAATCCCCCTACTGAAGCCGCCGGCCATAGCGGCCGGGCAAGAGAAAAGCCTATGAGCGATACTATCGGCATTATTGCCGGATCCGGTCAATTCCCCTATCTGGTGGCCCAGGGGGCGCGGGAGAGCGGTCTTCGTGTTGTCATCTGCGGCTTTGAAGGCAATACCGAACCCGACCTGGCAAAAGAGGCGGAGGCCTTTATCATGCTGCACCTGGGGCAGCTGGGCGCGCTCATTGATTTTTTCAAAAAACAGGGCGCGTCCCGCCTCTGCATGGCCGGGGCCATCGCCAAGCCCAGGGCTCTGGATATAAAGCCGGACTTCAGGGCGGCCAAGCTTTTGTTCCGATTGGCTGGCAACCGGGGGGATGACGCGATCCTGCGAGCCGTTGCCAAAGAAATTCAAAGCGAAGGCATCGCCGTGATGCGGCCCGAAGAACTGGTCCCGGAACTGGCCAGCCCCACAGGGCTGATCAGCAAACGCAAGCCGGACGCCGAACTCTGGAGCGATATCCGCCACGGCTGGCATATCGCCAAACAGGTGGGCGGCCTGGATATAGGCCAGTGCGTGGTTGTGCGCGGGGGGATCGTCATGGCTGTGGAAGCCATAGAAGGCACGGACGCGGCCATTGTCAGAGGAGCGCAACTGGGCGGAGGAGGCTGCACTGTGGTCAAGGTGGTCAAACCGGGGCAGGACAAGCGCCTGGATCTGCCCTCCATCGGCATGCGGACCATGGAACTTCTGTGCGCACACAAATGCGCCTGCCTGGCCTATGACGCAACGGGGACGCTTTTTTTTGACCGCAAGGCGGCTCTGGCCTTTGCCGATGAACACAATATCTGCGTGGTGGCACTGCCCGCCGACGCCGAGGCCTTTCTGGCATAAGCGCATGAGCATGCCTCCGGCGGCCAAAGGG
>JAJDJN010000034.1 GCA_030267245.1 Desulfovibrio sp. OttesenSCG-928-A18 | reverse complement strand
TCAGCAGGCTTTTCAAGGCGATGATGTCCACGTGTGCTGGGGTGGGGCCGCTGCTCCCCTCCGGTGGAGCCAGGGGAGGCACGCTTTCCCGGTGCTTCGGGCTGCATTCAGTTCAAGCTGACCTGCGGGCTGACTGGCGGGCAGGCCTGCAAGTTGATCTGCGAATTGCCTGGGGCTAACTGGCGTCGTCTTCGGCGGATTCGGCTTCGGTCAGGACCACAGAGGCCAGTTCCTCCATGTTCACCCTGCGCACCGCCCCCTGTATCACATCGGCCCGCAGCAGTTTCTTGAACTTCTTGCTCCAGCGCGGTCCGGCCAGACGCATGGCCAGGTATTCCAGGGTGTGCAGCACCCTGTGCCGCCGGTCCCTGCGGCTGAAATCCTGGCCCATGAGGATGCGCATCAGCCCCATTTTGCAGGAGGGGCAGCCCACAATCAGGGGAGCGTCATCGGGCATGTCCGCCAGATCGCGCCCCAGTTGCGCGGATTTTCTGGCCCGCAGCCTGTTATAAATGGCCGGAGAAGTCATGGCCCCCATGCCCGATTCACCGCAGCAGCCCGGGCTGACGCGCACCTCTTCGCCGATATGTTCGCTGATGGACGCGGCGTATATGCCGGCGGCCTTTGCCTTGTGCACCCCCGGCACTTCGGCGTGGCAGGGGGAGTGATAAAGCACCGGCCCAGCGTACACGCCCCGGCCGGCACCGTCCGCCTCTTGCCGGGCAAGGGGCGGCAAACGCTCAAGGAGAAAGTGGGTCATATCGTCAAGGGCCACTTCAGCGCTGTTCACACGCGGAAAAACCTGGGGAATAAAATGCCGCTCCATACCGTCACGGCAGGAGCCGCAGGCCGTGAGCACCCGTTCGATGGGATAGCCCAGATCCGCCGCCTTGCGGGCCAGGGCGCGCAAATGCGTGACGTTGCGGTCCTGGTTGACGGCAAAGGCCTCGTGCTCGCCGGCGGCCAGCAGCGGGTAGCCGCAGCACAGGTGACTTTCGGGCAGCACCACGGCATAGCCCGCGCTCAAGGCCATGGTCAGCCCGGCCAGGCCGATGTTGCGGTAGAACACGCCGCCACCGCAACCGGGAAAATACAGTGCGGTGCCGCGCAATTCACCCTCGGGCACAAAGATGGATCCGCGCTCCAGGTGCAGGGTTTCCATGAGGTTCTTGAAACCGGGCCGGGGGCCGGGGCCGCTGAACAGAGGGTTGACAAATCGGCTGCGCCAGGATGCCGGCAAAAGGGGCAGCAGCTTGTTCTGCATGCCCTGGCCCAGGGAGGCTAGCTTGGCCGCGCGCGGCACCCTGCGGGCCGGGTCCCTGGCCACATGGCGCAGGGCAAGGGACTTGATCGGATGCCCGCCCGCTTTTTCATCCTCAAGATAGCCGCGCAGGGTCAGGGCCACGTCGGCCGAGGAGATCTTGACCGGGCACACGGCCATGCATTTGCCGCAGCCGGTGCAGTGCTCCACAAGCCCGCGCAGTTCCGTAAGCAAAAAAGGATCCGGCCTGCCGTGGTTGACCTGGGAATAATAGATGGCCTCAATCAGGGCCCCCAGAGCCAGGTTCTTGTTACGCGGGTGGTAGAGCATGCCCTGTTCGGGGTAATGCATGGGGCAGAACTGCCGGCATTTGCCGCAGCGGGTGCAGACCTGCACGTTGATCAGCAGGGAGATGAGCCGCTCTTTGTCCGCAAGCCCGCTCTGGCTGATGTCCTGGATCAGGCGGTTGAAGGAAAAGGTGAAGGGCGCGGCCGGGAGCTTGCGCTGGGTGAGCTTTGCCGGGTTGAATATGTTGCGCGGGTCCACGAGCTGTTTGAATTCACAAAATTCGCGCATCTTATCGTCCGTAAGAAAGGCGATCTTGGTGATGCCGATGCCGTGCTCGCCCGTAACCTCGCCGCCGATTTCCTGGGCCTTGGCCATGACCAGATGCGCCACCTTTTCCGCATTGGCAAGCATGGCCGGGTCATTGGAGTTGACCGGGATGTTCACATGCCAGTTGCCGTCGCCGGCGTGCATGTGGCTGGCCACGCAGATGGCCGCGTCCAGAAAATACTTTTGTATGTCCGCCACCGGCTTTTCCAGTTGCGGATAACTTTCTGTCACGGCCCGGAAAAAATACAGGGCGTGAACCTGCAGCTCCTGATCCGACAGATCGCAGGAGGGAATCTCGCCCTTTATGATCCTGCCGGCATAGGCCATCTCTTCGGTGAAGCGGCCGTCCTCTTCAGGGATGCCGGGCAGCGAGGCCATGGAACGCAGGGCGCTACGATAGGCTCTGGCCATGTATTCAAGATTCAGGGCCTCCAGGTACAGGGCGAACTCCGGGATGGCCTGCATGGGTATGACCACGTCCTCGTTGATCTTGAAGCCCGAAGTGCGCTTGGCGATGGCGGAAAGACGGTGCCTGTCCTCCCAGAAGACTTCCGCCTCCCTGTTGTCCCTGGCCACAAAGGAGTCCACCCCGTCGTAGGAGTTGCAGGTGCGCACCACGTGCTGCACGGCCTCGTCCAGGGCGCTTTTGTCGTTGCTGTCAAGCTGCAGGATGAGCACGGAAATGGGATCGCCCTCATAAATGGAGGATTTCTTGGTATAGCCGATGGCCTGCACGTATTTTACGCCGAATTCCTCAAGGGCGGTGATCTTTACCAGATCCCCGCGCCGGCGGATATCGTTGCGCAGGGCCACCACATCATTGACCACCAGCATGCAGTTCTCCATGCTGCGGCCGTAAAATTCAAGCACCACAACCTTGTAGTGCGCGAGCTTTTCGTGCAGCACAAAGACAGCATCCACAATGACCCCGTCCGTGCCCTCCTTCTGCAGCCCGGGCAGCCCGCACAGGGCCTTGTTGGTCACGTCCTTGCCAAGGCCGGGCGTGCGCAATTGCTCGCCCGTGAACCGGATCTGCGTGCGCAGGCCGCCAGAGGGGTCGCGCACTTCAAAAACCGCTGTCTCGTCCGGCATGATCTTGTGCCGGGGGTGGTCCTTGCGTATGATTTCAACGAGTTCCCCTGTTGGAGTAACCATGCGATAAGAAAGAAGATTATCGATGGTCGTGCCATACTCGAAACAAAGGGGCCCGCCCGCGTTCTCCGCGATGTTGCCGCCGATGCTGGAAGCGGTCTTGGAGGCCGGGTCGATGCTGAAAAGCAGATCGTACTTTGCCGCTTCAAGGGCGGCGTCCACGGTGATCACCCCCGCCTGCAAAGTGATGCTTTTGTTCGCCACGTCCACCGGCCCGATGGTAACAAGCCGGGTCAGGGAAAGCACCACCGAACGCTTGCGCGCCGGAATGGCCCCGCCCGTAAGCCCGGTGCCGCTGCCTCTGGGCACAAGGGCGAAGTGCATTTCATTGGCCAGCCTGACCACGGCGCTGATCTGCTCGGCAGTTTTCGGCGTGACCACCAGAAGCGGCAGTTCCAGACGCAGATCCGTCGCGTCGGTGGCGTTTTCCACCAGGGAATGCCGCCGGGTGTCAATGCACTCCTGAGGCAGAATGGCCGTGAGGCGCCCGATCAGCTCACGGCGAAAGGCCATGTCGCTTTCATGGGCGCTCCAGAACATGGTTATGCCTTCGTCAATGGTGGTGGCATAGTGATGGGCAAGGCCACGCCTTGCGCTCTCAAAGCGTTCCCGGACGCTTTTCTTCACCGTTTCCGCCCTGATGAAGGGGTTGTAGCGCACCAGGAACAGCTCCTCGGCCAGACTCATGGTCAGGGAACGCACGGCCTCGGGCCAGGTGTCGAACTCTTCCGCGCTTATGTGAAGAATCCTGGGCACAAGGGTTGGCGATTCAATGGATATATGGGGACCTTTGGAAAGCATGGATGGGATTTCCTGTCTAAATTATAGCAGTTTACCTTTGAAATGCTTGCTTGACGGCGAGCAAAGCCCGCCTGCGCGCATTTCAGGGCAAGGATTCGAGGGCAAATCCTTGCAGAGCGAATACACTTTTTCAAAGTGCATTGGCTCCAGTTGGGGAAAGGGCGTACTATACGGCTCCGAATGCCGATTGACAAGGCGTAATGGACGCAGGGGCCGCCTTGCGCTGCGGAGCGGGAAGGGCCTGCGCCGCCAGGTCCGCCCGGCTTGCGCACCTTGCCCTTGTTGTTCATTTCACCGGGCATTGCACACAACGCGCACATGCATTTATTTGCGAATAACATGAATCGGCATGGATTCGCCTTGTCAAAGAAAGAAAACTACTGTAATTCTATCTTGCATGGTGGCTATTGATTATTTTTGTTCCTATATGTTTTCGAGGGAACATAAAAACTCATCCTTAACAGTATATAGTGCGCATTTCATGCATGTGAAGATAATTTCCACAAGTAAAAGTGAAAAGGTTTTGCACCGGTTCGAAGCAATTATCAGCCACTGTACATGCAGGCGTTCATGTATGTGTTATTCCGCGCGCCGCGCCGTCCCTTGGCGCGGGGGCATACACGCGGCAGTCTGCAGTGTACGGCCATACGGAGTCTACGCGTACGGACGAGGCCGGCTTTGCCGCCTGGAGGCGGGCAAAGCCCGCTTGCTGCAAAGCCAGGGCGGTGCTTTGCCTGCAAACCCCCGCAGCGACCGGCTCTCGCGCCAAAATGCGAAGCATTTCGGAAACAAGGCGGGGCCACAATCCCGGCGCAGGCGACAGACAGAAAGTACAGGAAGTATTTCTGCCTGGAATCCGAATAAGTAAGGAGGCGCTATGGATGACGCACTCAAGCATGCACTGGAAATAGTAAGAGCCCAGGCCGGTTTCAGGACCATGAGCGAAGAGGAGATGAGCTCCATGGTCCGCACCCTGCATGCGGCGATCTGTGAAATAGAAAACAGGGATACAGACGCGGTTGTCCAGGTTCCGGAAGCGGGCGCAAAGCAGATTTCCGAAAAAAGCGTGACTTGCCTTGAATGTGGGAAAAGCTTTAAGCTCATCACACGCCGGCACTTGATGTCGCATGGACTAAGCGCCGAAGAATACCGGGAAAAATGGGGCTACCCCAAGGATACCCCCCTGGTCTGCAAGGGTCTGCAGCGTGAGCGCCGCAGGAAAATGAAGGATATGCGTTTGTGGGAAAAGAGGCGCAAGGACGCCGGGAACGCTTAGCGCAACACGCTACGGCCCCCGGTGATGCATACGCTCATGATGCAGCCGGGGGCTTCCCTTCCCCTGCCGCAGTTGTCACGGTGGCTGCCGCCGGCCGCAAGGCCGATGTGGCGGCTTTTTGCGCGCTTGGAGTTGCCATGCTGCTCTGGAGCGGCACCTTCATCGCCATGAAGCTCGTTCTGAGCGTTTTTCATCCCATGTTCATGATCTTCGTCCGCATGCTGGCCAGCCTGCTGATCATGGCCCCGTTGCTGCACGGCTGGGCGAAGCGCACGCCATACGCCAAAGGCGACTGGCGCATCATCCTGCTTATGGTCTGCAGCGAGCCCTGCCTCTATTTCATGTTCGAGGCTTACGCGCTCAAATACACCACAGCGTCGCAAGCCGGGCTGATCACCGCGCTGCTGCCGCTGCTGGTGGGTGTCGGGGCTTTCATATTCCTCAGGGAACGACTGCCTTTGCGCGCCTGGCTGGGCTTTTTTATGGCCGTCACGGGCGTCGTGGCGCTCACCCTATACGGGGAGAACAGCGAGGACGCCCCCAACGCCATGCTCGGCAACAGCCTCGAGCTGTGCGCCATGCTCTCGGCCTGCGTTTATACCCTGTGCGTACGCAGGCTGCGCGGATATCCGTCCTTTTTCATCACCGCTCTGCAGGCCGGCGCCGGCACGCTCTTTTTCGGAGTCATGCTGCTCATCCTGCGCGTACCCCTGCCCGAGGCGCTGCCCCCGGCCGCCCCGGTCATCGCCCTGGGCTTTTTGTCCATGTCCACCATTGTTGCTTACGGTTTCTACAATTTCGGCATCGCCAGACTTTCCGCCGGGCAGGCCGCCGCCTGGATCAACCTCATCCCCGCGCTCACCCTGGCCATGGGCGTCCTGTTCCTGGGCGAAGGCCTGAGCCCGCCGCAAATCGTTGCCGTGGCCCCGATCATGCTTGGGGTATTCATCAGCCAGAAGCGGGCTTGAGCACCCTTGGCCGCCGGCGGCCAAGGCAGCAGGCCACTACCCTGAAATTGCACCAACGCCAGCACACTCGCTGTTTTTACATCGTAAAAACAGGATGTTGTACTATATATTGCAGAGTTTGGCCGATTTTCCGCTCAGCGCTCAAAATCCGAAACGGATTTTGAGCCAAAGGCACGCTGCGCTGCTCGCTTGCGGGCCCCTTGCTGTCGCAAGCGGCCACCGTATTTTGCGCTTCGGGCAAAATACGGGCTACTTCTGCGAGACCATTACCCGGGCGGGGCGGAGCAGGCGTTCGTTCAGCTTGTAGCCGTTGGACAAGAGGGCGCTTACGCAGCCGGGCGCGACTTTGGGGTCCTTGACCATGCCCACGGCTTCATGCACAGCGGGGTCGAACTCCTCGCCCACTTCGCCAATGCGGGCGAGTCCGTGTCTGGCAAGGGATTCTTGCAGGGATTTTCTGGTCATTTCCACGCCCACGACAAAGTCGCGGCAGGCTTCATGGGCTCCGGCATGCTGCAGGGCCAGGTCCAGGTTGTCCAGGGAGGGCAAAAGATCGTTCAGCACGGCTTCGGAAGCAAAGCGGACCTGCTCGTCCTTTTCCCGGGCCAGGCGTTTGCGCGCGTTATCCAGTTCCGCAAGAGCGCGCAGACGCGCCTCTTCCGCCTGTTTTGCCGTGGGGCAGGAGGGACAGATACGTTTGGCGCATTCCGCGCCAAGGGCCTCGTCGGTCACAACGCCGAGCAGCCCGTCGCCTGCCTGCTGCGCCTTGAGCCCGTGGCCCACGGGGCCGCCCGCATCGTCCACAAAGAGGCCGCCCATGGGGCCGAAGCTGTTTTCCTGCGGGCTGAACGACGGCATTTCGTATTCGCTACCGGCATAGGCGGCGCGTCCCCTGGCCTCCCTGGCCCGCCTCGCCTTGTCGCCCTCGTCCTGGGCTTCGCCTCCCTGGGGACCGCCTGGCGCGCGCGCGCCAGGGTCGCTCAGACCGCCAAAATCAAAGCTGTCGTCAAAAAAATCCTCCGGACCAACATTGTCCCGGCCTTCACGCTCCTTGTCCTGGCGGCGGTTTTCGCTTCCCTGTCCCTGATGCGCTTGATGCGGTGGAAAAATCGTACGTTTGGCACTCATTGAACTTCCCGGCTCCTTCCTGTCAGAATGCTGATATGGGTAAGCATGCCGCCCCCCGCTGTCAAGAAGCCAGCGGCCGCACCTTGCACCCGGCCGAGGCCAGATAGTCCTTGATCTCCGCAATGCTGTATTCGCCGTAATGCACGATGGAGGCGATGAGCGCGGCCGAAGCCCCGCCCCTGGTCAGCGCGTCCAGCATGTGCGCGGGCGAACCGGCGCCGCCGGAAGCAATGACCGGAATGCGCACCGCATCGGCAACGGCCCTGGTCAGGGTGAGCTCATAGCCCTCCTTGGTACCGTCCGCGTCAATGGAGTTGACGCAGAGCTCCCCGGCCCCTAGCTCCTCGCAGCGCCGCGCCCAGGCGATGGCGTCCATGTTCATGAAGGTCCGGCCGCCGTGGATGACCACCTCGTAACCGGAAGGCGTCTGCGGCCCCTTTGCCACCTGTTTGACGTCCATGCCCACCACAATGGCCTGGGAGCCGAAAGCGGCCGCGCCTTCGCCAATCAGTTCCGGATTCTTGACCGCCGCCGAGTTGATGGAGATCTTTTCAGCACCGGCCAGAAGCACCGCGCGCATGTCGGCCACAGAGGCGATGCCGCCGCCAACGCAGAAGGGAATGGCGATCTTGGCGGCCACACCTTCCACCACGTCCAGGAATATGCCCCGGCCCTCGGCCGAGGCCGTGATATCGTAGAACACAATCTCGTCCGCGCCCTCTTCATAGTAGCGGCGCGCCGTTTCCACCGGATCGCCGATGTCCACGTTGCCTTTGAACTTGACGCCCTTGGTCAGTTTGCCGTTGCGCACGTCAAGGCAAGGGATGATACGTTTGCTGAGCATCAGGACTCCTCCCCGGAAGCCGGAGCGGACGCGGCTGCCGCCTGCCGCTCCAGGCAGTACTCGTAAAAATTGTGCAGCAGTTTCAGACCCGGAGGACCGCTTTTTTCCGGATGAAACTGTACGGCCCAAAAGCCGTCGCGTCCGTAGGCCGAACAGAAGGACACGCCGTGCCGGGTGGTGGCGATGACCAGTTCCGGCTCCGGCAGCGTATAATAGCTGTGGACAAAGTAGAACTCCGCATCCGGGGGGATGCCGGCGAAAAGGCGGCTCGGACGCTGCGGGGTACAGGCATTCCAGCCCATGTGCGGGATGCAGATCGGATCGCCCGCCTCATCCACAAGCCCCGGGTCAAAACGCACACAACGCCCCTTGACCAGCCCCAGAGTCCTTGTTTCGCTTTCCTCGCTGCACTCAAGCAGTATCTGGCAGCCGAGGCAGACCCCGAGCAGGGGTTTTTGCCGCCGCACAAGATCCCGCAAAACCCTGTCAAGGCCGGTCCGGGTCAGATGCTCCATGGCCTGCCTGGCCGCGCCCACACCGGGAAAGATCACGCCCGCCGAGGCGGCAAGCGCTTCGGGCTCGGCGGTGATCAGAGCCGGGATCTTCCGGGCATCCAAAGCGCGCAATACGCTGGTCTGGTTGCCCGCTTCATAGTCCAGTATGGCCAGCATGGGCTGATTGCTCCTGCGCAGTAGCTGAAGTTAAAAAACAAAACGTTATACCGAGCATAGCTCAATCCCGGCCACGCCATGCATGCTTTTTGCGGCCAAAGGGCGCGCCACTTTGAAATCTCCGCCAGGGGCATGCCGTCCCTCGAGCATCGTATTGTCGATCCATATTCGCGGGGGCCGCTGCCGCCAGGCTCATTGCCCGTCCGGCCTCGGAGGCTCTTCGGACGATGCGGCCGCTTCCCGGTTTTCGGGCGATCCGGCGGCAAAAGAGCTTCCCTGGGTCTGGGCAAGGCGGTTGGCCGCCCTGGACATGCGCGGCAGGAGCACAAAGGTATGCACCAGGCCGGAAAAAATGTAGCCGAAAAGAATAAGAGAGCCAAAAAGCTTGGGGCTGGCCACGATCAGGGCAAAGAGCGCGATGACAAAAACCATGGTCCGGAAAGGATGGGCCTTGAAAAAACCCAGCTCCTTGAAAGAGGCGTAGCGGATGCGGCTGACCATGAGAAAAGCGATGCAGACGGTGCAGATGAGGATGATGCCGTTGAGCCCTTTAAGCATGAACTCGGGCATGAAGGGCACAAAAAGCACGATGCAGGCCAGAGTGCAGCCCGCCGCGGGTATGGGCAGCCCGGTGAAAAAACGCTTGCTGGCGGAGTTGTTGCTCTGCACATTGAAGCGGGCCAGGCGCAAGGCGCCGCACACGGTGAACAAAAAGGCCACGGCCACGCCGACCCGGTTGAAATTTTGCAGGGAATACTGAAAGATCATGAAGGCCGGCGTAACCCCGAAGGCCACAAGGTCGGCCAGGGAATCATACTGCACACCGAATTCGCTGGCGGTATTGGTCAGCCGGGCGACTTTTCCATCCAGCCCGTCCATGAGGGCGCTGAACAGGATGGCCAGCGCGCAGCCCTCATAATTGCCCTTGGCCGCCCAAAGCAGGCCGACAAAGCCGGAAAGCAGGCTGGCCGTGGTAAACAGGTTCGGCAGGATATAAACGCTTCTGTGCTTGGGGACACGCCGTTCCATGGTCTTTCTCCCGTTGTCTCCCGTCATTCTTGCGCCATTACCGGCTGCCGCCGTCAGGGGCTGCCGGGGCCGGAAGACCTGTTGCATGGGTGGCCGCCTCCACAGTCTCTTTCCTGTCCCGTCCGGCGAGCACAGTGCAGCCGGCCAGAACTTTTTCGCCAACAACAACTCTGGGGCTGTAGCCTTCAGGCAGATACAAATCTACCCTGGAGCCGAATTTGATCATGCCCAGACGCTCGCCGCGTTCAAGTTCGTCCCCCTCGTCCACACGGCAGACGATACGCCGGGCAATGAGCCCCGCCACCTGGACCATGGTCCAGCGCTCGCCCTCCGCCTCCACCAGGCTGTAGGCGCAACGCTCGTTGTCATGCGAGGCCTTGTCCAGGGCCGCGTTGAGGTATTTCCCCTGATGATAGCGGATGGCCTCCACCCTGGCGCTTACCGGGCTTCTGTTCACATGCACGTTGAACACGTTCATAAAAATGCAGATGCAGGTGCGAGGGCGCATGCTGATCGGATCGGGCATGACCGCGATGCGGATGACCTTGCCGTCGGCCGGGCTGACGGCAAGGCCCGGCTCCCGGGGCACGACCCGCTCCGGGTCGCGGAAAAAGTGGCAGCAAAACAGGGTGAGGAACAGGAAAAGCACGGCCAGGACGATGCAGCCCAATAGCGCGAACACCAGGGCGCAAAAAGCGGAAAGGGCGATGGAAGGCAGCCCTTCCGCCGTAATGCCTGTGGAAGCCTTGCGCATATGAAAACCTTTACTTATTATCATGCGTTGCGGGCGCGGCGGCTGCCGCCCCGTGCTGTTTTCACCCTATACCCCATCAGCCGTCAAAGGAAAAGCCTCGCTATATGGATTCACTCACGCACCTCGTGGCGGGCGCGCTCACGCCCCTGGCCTTTCGCAACACGCCCAGGCGCGCGGCCGTGCTCGGCTTCGGCATTGCCGCAGGCGAACTGCCCGACATAGACGTTGTGCTCGGCAACAGCCCGGAAGTGCTGCTTACCGTGCACCGGGGCATCACCCACGCCCTTGTGCTCCAGCCCCTGCTGGTGCTGCTGGTCCTGCTGCCCTTCTGGTTCTGGCTGCGCCGGCGCCCGGCAGGAGCGGCTCCGCCCCTCAAAGCGCCCGGAAGCGCTGCCGGAAGCCAAGGCTACGGCTTCGGAACGGCATACCTCACCGCCCTGGTCTGCGTGTATACGCATATCTACCTCGACTGCATGACCACCTTCGGGACCATGGCCCTGCTGCCATTTTCCTCCACCAGGCTGGAGTTTCCGGCCATGTTCATAGTTGATCTGCTCATGACCCTCCCGGCCATGGGCTTTTGCATTGCCGCATGGCGGCAGAAAGCGTCTTTTGCCCCTGCCACGGGCACGGGGGCCGGCGCAAATCCCGCCGCCGCCACGCCGCTCTTTTCCGCCAGGGCGCGCCGCATAGCCCGCCTGGGGCTGGCCTGGGTGCTGCTCTACCCCCTGGCCGCCCTTGGCGTGAACCACCTGGCCGCAGCCCGGCTTGCCCCGGCACTTACCGGCAAGCAACCGGAAAGACAGCTGCAACTGCTCACGGAACCCTTTTCGCCCCTGTACTGGAAGGCCGTTGTGGACGAAGGCGACAGTTACCTCATGGGCAGGGTCTCGCTCCTGGACCGGCCGGAATCCGCCAGCGGGATGCGGCGCTATGCCAAGGTTGACCGCGCGCTCTATGAGAGCCTCAAGGGACAGCAGCGTTTTTTCGGCCATTTCGAAAATTTTTGTCCGACCATGGTGCTGCTGGAAGCGCGAGAGCCGGACCGTTCCACGCTATCGACGGAAGCGGACAAGCCGGCAGCCCCGGCCCAGGGCAGTGAATGGGCCAGGGAATACGCTTTTGCGGACCTGCGGTATGTGGCCAGCCCGGACGGAATCATGACCAGCCTCGGGCGCGGCGAGCCCATGTTCGTACTTGAAGCCAGGGTAAACGCGTCGGGAAAATTGCTGGCCTACCGTTTTTTAAAAAACGCGGATGAAAAGGACAGCCCCTGGACTGAACAGGAAGCGGACAAGTAGCCGGAAGAAGGACGGGCGCACTTTCGCGCTGGGGCTTGTCTTCAAATCCTTGCCCTATTCGTCGCTTTTGCCCTCCAGGCTTTTGGGCTCCCGCTCCTCGGCGCTTTTCCTTTTCATGTCTTTCAGCGTTTTTTCAAAGTAATCAAGAGCGCTGGCCGACACCTTTTTGTCGCCCTCCCTGACCGCCTTTTCAAAACGCGCCATCTGCTCCTTGAGCTTTTCCAGCAGCTTCCTGGCCTTGTCATTGCCAAGCACAAGGGCCTTTGCCGACTCAAGCAGCGAGCTTATGCCCCCGGCAATGGCCGACAAGCTCGAGCCCTCGTTTTTATCCAGCTGCTCACGCAACGAGGCCGCCATGCCTTCAAGTTTTTCAATAATCGCCGTTTTGTTCATCTGTTCTCTCCCCCTTGATCCCCGGCAGGGGGATTGAATCCCCTGCGGATGGTTTGGAGCCAAAGCCCCCAATTATTCATGCGATATGCAGACTGGAACCCGTTGTTCAACGGCTGCCGTACCTGGGGAAGCACTGATTAATGGTCTTCTTGGCCCTCTGGCCGCGCCTTGCTTCGAGCGGGGCTCGCCCCGTGCGAAGCTCATGTATGCCTTGATACAGCTCGCTCCGCCCGGAACTCGCCTTCCTTGCCAGAGAGCAAAAATCCTCATTAATCAGCGCTTGCTTAAGTGTTACAGCGTTCTGGTATTGCCTCGGACTATAACAGAGACCGGACAGCGGCGCATTATTTTTTACCGCCCGGCAAAATGGCGCAAAACTTCCGGACCGTCCGCCGATTTGAACTGCGGAGCAAAGGCATATATAGTGCAAGCCAGGAAGGGATCGCTGCCGGGCGCGGCCGTCCGGCGAGGATGGATCTACAGTATGGGGGTCAAGGGGCATCATGCCCCTTGCAGGATACAGGGGGGAGCCCCTGGCGGGCTTCCCAGAGGGGCAGCGCCCCTTTGGCCGCCGCAGGCTCCGCAAGGGCCGAAAAAAGACTTTGCCGTGGAAAATAATAATATACAGAGTCCCGCATCCGTGGGCGGCGCGGACGCGAAGGCCGTTGCTTCGGCCGGGGCAGACGCCATTGCCGACGCGTCCCGCCTCAAGGTCGTCTCCTCCCTTGTGGCCGCTTCTTTTTTCATGCAGATGCTGGACGGCACGATCCTGAACACGGCCCTGCCCAGTATTGCCAGAAGCCTTGGGGAAAGCCCGCTGCGCATGCAGTCCGTGGTCATCGCCTATCTGATAACCGTGGCTTTGCTTATCCCTTCTTCCGGCTGGCTGGCGGACAGGTTCGGGGTCAGAAAGATCTTCTGCTTATCCATTGCGCTCTTCTGCCTGGGCTCGCTTTTCTGCGCCCTTTCCAACAGCCTTGCCGGGCTGGTTGTTTCGCGCGTGGTCCAGGGCGTGGGCGGTGCCATCATGGTGCCGGTGGGCCGTCTGGCCGTCCTGCGCATTACGCCGCGCAAGGATTTTGTCCGGGCCATGAGCTTTATCACCATTCCCGGCCTTGTCGGGCCGCTGCTCGGGCCGACCCTGGGCGGCTTCCTTGTGCAATACGCGACCTGGCACTGGATTTTTCTGATCAACATCCCCGTAGGTCTGGCTGGCTGCATTCTGACCCTGCGCTACATGCCCGCGCTCATCCAGGCCCGCACCGGGCATTTTGACTGGCCGGGCTTTTTTCTCTTCGGCCTTTCCATGGTCGCCTTTTCCATGGCTGTGGAAGGCGCTGGCGAGTTGAAGCTCCCGCGCTGGATATACCTGAGCCTGTCCGGCGGCGGCGCTGTCGGACTTGTGACTTACTGCCTGTATGCCCTGAAGGCGAAATCGCCTATTTTTCCCTTGAGTCTGTTCCGCAACCGGGGCTTTTCCGCCGGCATCGCCGGCAATTTTTTCGCCCGTCTGGGCGGCGGAGCCATGCCCTTTCTGCTGCCCCTGCTGCTGCAACTGGGCCTGGGCTACTCCCCGGCCATGGCCGGAGCGGCCATGATCCCCCTGGCCCTTGGCGCCATGACGGCCAAGCCCCTTGTCAGCCCCATGGTGAACCGTTTCGGCTTTCGCCGCGTGCTGGTGGGCAACACCATCCTGCAGGGAACCATGATCGCGGCCCTGTACTGGACCAGGGCCATGCCGAATCCCTACCTGCTGCTCGGGCACCTCACCCTGCTCGGCATGGTAAATTCCTTCCAGTTTTCGGTCATGAACACGGTGACCCTGCTGGAACTGTCGCCGGAACAGGCCAGCGCGGGCAACAGCATCCTGGCCGTGGTCACGCAACTTTCCATCAGCTTCGGCGTTTCCATTGGCGCCGCCACCCTGAGCCTGTTTCTGGGCGGCACGATCCTGCACAGCGCCCCCGGGCCGGAACTGCTGCCCGCGTTCAGGCTCTCCTTCCTGGTCATCGGCGGCTGGGTGGCGCTTTCAAGCCTCATCTTCAGCTTTCTGCCCCGCCACTGCGCCGAAGACGACAGGCGC
>JAJDJN010000033.1 GCA_030267245.1 Desulfovibrio sp. OttesenSCG-928-A18 | reverse complement strand
CCAGAGGGGGCAAAGCCCCCTCTGGCCCGAAGCCAAACTGTTCTAATTGGTGGAAGAGGTCGTGACCGGGGCCGTGCCCACCTTGTCCTGCAGACGCCAATAGCGCTCGGACTTGGGAATCGGCTTCAGGTAGCGGGTCCAGACGTGCTTTTCCATGATTTGCGGATCCATCTGCATTTCACGTGTCCACTCCACAAGGGGCGGCACGATGTCCTGGATATTGCCTTCAAGATCCTTGGCTATTTCATAATTGGTCGCCCGGATGGCGGCGTCCGCCGCCTGCCGGCTGTACTGCTGCGACAGGGCCAGAGTGTCCAGGGCCTTGGCCGGGTTGTGGAATCCGATGCTGTTTTCAGCGGAAACCATATCCCAGAAGAACTGGCCCTTGCGGGTAAGCTCGCGCGCTTCAGCCATGGCCTTGTCAAACTCGGCGCCCTTGTAGCCGCTCCATTCGTCAGCGCGGCGGATGGCTTCGTGCGCCCTGACAGAAAGCTCCTGGGCGGTCAGCAGTTGATCATAGGTCTTTTGCTGGGTCCACTCGACGCGTTTTTTCAGGTAGTCCGCCGTCTTGTCCGTGTGGCACTGGCGGCAGGAATTGTCGATCATGCCTTCGTTGCGCAGGGGCGAGGTCCACAAGTGGCTGGAAACCTTCTGCTTGCCGTCCAGGCGCATGTAGGGCATGTGGCAGTCGGCGCAGGTTACGCCGGCGGCGCCGTGGGTGCCGTCCTGCCAGAACTCGTACTCGGGGTGCTGGGCCTTGAGCATCGGGGTCTTGGAAACAGGATGGACCCAGTCAAAAAAGGCCGTCGGGCTGCCATCGGCATTCTTTTTGCCCTTGTCCTTGTAATATTCATAGATCTGGTCCGGGTTGAAGCCGAGATCCCAGGGGAACACGGGCTTTTTATTGGGACCGTAGTCGGCTTCGCCAAAATAATATTCCACGTGGCACTGGCCGCACATCCAGGCGCGCTTGTCATTGCGGCTCATCTTGCTCCAGTCCTTGCCGCTGCGCTTGAGATAATCCTGCAACGGGATGCTGTAGAGCTTCAGTTCCATGTTCTGGGGATCGTGACAAGCGGCACAACCGATGGAGTGATCGACCATGTCGATTTTGTCCTTGGTCCGGAGCAGGTTGAAGTTCATGCTCCAGAACTTTTCGTCGCTGTACTCCTCCACCCACTTGGGGATCATGCCGGTTTTGCAGTTCCAGCAGGTGGCCGGCAGGCCGGCCGCTTCGCCATACTGGTTAATGCGGTCTATTTCCAGAATGTCATGGATTGCGTAGGTGTGCCCGCGAGCTTCATTGTATTCCCAACTGAAAGGGTAGCCCAGCCACAGGTTCTTCAGATAGGGCTGGCCGGCGCCGGGATAGCCGACAGGCAACTCGTTGTAGTTGTCGTTTTTGTGAAAGGGAATGGAGCCCTTGAACCTGGTCATGGTCTTGCGGGCTTCTTCGGGCGAGCTCTGGTTGTTGCGCAGATACAGCTCGTATTGTTGCGGAAACTCCTTGCCGTAAGCGGAGTTTCTCTGCTCGTCTTTGGCAAGGGAGGTTTTGTAGGTGGGGGTCGTAGGCTCTTCCATTTCAGACGAGCACCCGACCAGCCCGAAACTCAGCGCCAGAAGCATGGCGCAAAATATAAAGGGTACAAAGCGTCTAGACATCGGCAGCCTTCCTTCTGGCAATGGGTGCTTTCTTGTTGTGCGGCACTGTGCGGTGGCAATCCGTGCAGTACTGCTTGGTGTCCATGGCAACGGTCATGGTTGTGCCTACATGACAGCGGCGGCAGTTGGCCTGGATCACATCCTTCATGGAATCTGAAGCTGTAATGCGATCCGGCACCGTGCCGAGGGTATTGACGTAAATATCGTTCAATCCCACAGATGCCTTGGTTGTCATCTTGGACACGAGGGCGGAGGGCGTGTGGCACTCGTTACAGTCAAACTGCCGGTGCACGCTCTGCTTATGTGTCCATACCGCCTCATCCATGGCATGGCAGCTTCCGCAAAAGGCAGCCTGGTCCGTGCCTTTTACCGCAAAGCCGATCCCTACCATGGCCACCATGCCCGCCGCAAAGGTCAAAAGGGCCACGAACCACTTTCCTTTGGGCTTGTCCTTGTTTTGCATGGGCTCTCCGACTGTTCGGGGTTCAAAAACAGGTGGGCTGTCGACCAATACGCCAACGTATGTCTGCCTCCTCCTCACAAGCATGTTTGCGTATTGGTGAAAAAGATAACTTTATAATAAATGCAGCATTATGTATGTAATGATCAACCCCTTTGCTGCTTGTGGATTAGGGGCTGTATTTAGAGCAAGTTCACTTTGGAGAAGTGAACCTGCTCTGCAGGCATTTGTCCTTGAATCCTTGCCCTGAAATGCCTGGAGGCTGGCTTTGCCCGCCGTTAAGCAAGCATTTCAAAGGTAAAAAGCGCTGATTAAAGGACGACGCGGGCCCGGGCGGCTCTCAGCCCAGCAGGCCCCAGGCCATTTGCGCGGCCATGACAAAGAGCAGGCAGGCAAAGAATTTTTTCAGCCTGGTCACGGGCAGGCGGTGGGCAAGCCTGGCCCCCAGAGGGGCGGTGAATACGCTGGCCGCCGCGATGCCAAAAAGGGCGGGCAGGTAGATATAGCCCACTGTATGCTGGGGCAGATCCGGCACTGCAAGCCCGTTGACCAGATAGCCCAGGGCGCCAGCCACCGCTATGGGAAAGCCGATGGCGGCCGAGGTGCCGATGGCCTTGTGCATGGGCACGTTGCACCAGGTCATGTACGGTACCGACAGGGTGCCGCCGCCAATGCCGACAAAGCTGGAAGCCATGCCAATGACGCCGCCGGCGACAGAGTTGCCCGCAAAGCCGGGGATCTCCCGTGACGCTTTGGGTTTGATGTTCAACAGCATCTGCGTACCCACGTACAGCAAAAAGACGACAAAAAAGCCCTTGAGCAGCTCTGTGGGCAAGTGCGCGGCCACCTTGCTGCCAAAGAAGGTGCCCAGCAAAATGCCGGGGGTGATGTACTTTACAATGGACCAGATAACTGCTTTGCTGCGATGGTGGGCCATAAAGCTGGAGATGGAAGTGAACATGATGGTGGCAAGGGAAGTGCCGAGGGCAAGGTGATGGGTATGGACGTCGGTTGTTCCCTGCAGGGCGAAGGCGTAGTTGATCATGGGCACGATGACCAGCCCGCCGCCAACGCCCAGAAGCCCGGCCAGCAGCCCCGCGAACGCGCCCAGAATCAGAAATATAACGATGGAAGTAAGCATGGCAGGCTCCTTGACTGTTTACGCCGCTGTGAAGTTACACCCGACTGTAAGCGCATGCAAGGGCTTCCGCTCACCTGGGTTTGTAGCTCTCATGGACCAGAGAGGACGCGCGAAGGGCTCTTTTCTCATTGGTGGATCTGCGCGCTCTATCAATAGAACAAATGCGCTGATTATCATTGCGCAAAAATATTCTCTGTCCGATACTGGAGGAAATATGAAGGTTTATATTGCGGCTTCATGGAAACACCAGCACGCGGTTGAAATGCTCACTGACCGTCTGGAAATGGCGGGGCATCAGGTGCTCTCCTGGATCCGGGAGGGGCGCCCCGAAGAGGCCTTTCTCTCACGCAGGGAACTTGCGCACTTCATCAATTCCGAGGAGGGCGCCCGCATATTCGCTTTTTGCGCCGGCTCCGCCACGGGCTGCGACCTTGTGATCTATCTCGGGCCATCTGGCTGTGACGCCTGGGCCGAGGTGGGAGCGGCATACGGCAAGGGCATCCCTGTGCTCGGGCTGCTGGCCAAGTCCGAAGAAGTGGGCTTGATGCGGCATATGGTACGCTCCTGGCACAGTTCCGTTGCCGAACTGCTGGCCGCTGTGGATGCGCGCGCCAAAGCGTGACATCCGGGCATGAAGCCTTCCCGGCAATCTGTAGATCCCTTAAAGGATAAGATGCTATGAGCAAGAAAAACACCGGCATGACCTCTTCCTTCGGCGCCCCCTGGCCTGATGACAATACATCCCTTACCGCCGGACGCGGAGGGCCTGTTTTGATGCAGGACGTGGCCCTGCTGGAAAAACTCGCGCATTTTGACCGCGAACGCATTCCCGAACGTGTGGTGCATGCCAAGGGCGCGGGCGCTTTCGGCCATTTCACGGCAACTGCCGATGTCAGCAAATACAGCTGCGCGGATTTTTTGCAAAAAGGTAAAAAAACTCCCGTGCTGGCGCGCTTTTCCACGGTGGCGGGTGAACGCGGTTCGGCCGACGCCGAGCGTGACCCCAGAGGCTTTGCCGTCAAGTTTTATACTGAAGAAGGCAACTACGATCTGGTGGGCAACAACACCCCGGTCTTTTTTATCCGCGACGCCATGAAGTTCCCCGACTTCATTCACTCGCAAAAACGCAGAACCGCCGATAATCTGCGCTCCAACAACGATATGTGGGATTTCTGGTCCCTTACCCCGGAAAGTCTGCACCAGATCATGGTGCTGATGTCGGATCGCGGTGTTCCGGCCTCCTTCCGGCACATGAACGGCTACGGCAGCCATACCTTCATGTGGTACAACGCGAAAAAGGAATACTTCTGGGTAAAATACCACTTCAAGACCGACCAGGGCATCGAGAACCTCACCTGGGCGCAGGCTGAAGAGGTCATGGCCAAGGACCGGGATCACGCCACGCGCGATCTCTACACGTCCATCGCCAACGGTCTTTATCCCTCCTGGACCGTACAGGTGCAGATCATGACCCCGGAACAGGCCAGGGACTTTCCCTACGATCCCTTTGACGTGACCAAGGTCTGGCCGCACGGTCTTGTGCCGGTGCAGGAAATAGGCAAAATGGTGCTGGATCGGGCCCCGGACAACTACTTCCAGCAGATTGAACAGGCGGCCTTCAACCCCAGCGCCTTTGTGCCGGGCATCGCGGCCTCGCCGGACAAGATGCTGCAAGGGCGGCTTTTTTCCTATCACGACACGCACTTGCACCGTCTTGGACCCAACTATCATCTGATCCCGGTGAACCAGCCCAAAAACGGGGCGGCCCGCAATTACCAGCGCGACGGATTCCACGACACCTCGGCAGCCGGAGCGGGGCCGAATTTCTGGCCCAACAGCCAGGGCGGGCCGGCGCCGCAGCCGGTCATTGAGCCTCCCGTTCCCTACGCCGGGGATGCGGACCGCCATGTCCAGGCCGTGGCGGACATTGACTACAAGCAGCCAGCCGTCATGTATAACAAGGTCATGGGCGATTACGAACGCGAGCAGCTTGTGACCAACGTCTCCAACCATATGAACGGAGGCGTGGACCAGAGGATCAAGGAACGTTCGCTGGTCATGTTCTGGAAAATGGAACCGGACTGTGCCAAACGCATCGCGCAGTTGGTGGGCGTTGACATCGGCAAGGTCGAAAAGCTCGCGGCCCTGTCCTTTGAGGAACTGGTCAAAGCCACGGCCTGATGAGGCGATTCCGGGATATCCATCAGCCATATGCCTTACGGGGAACTGAGGGGGCTTTGGCCCCTCAGACTCCCCCGGCAGGGGGCAACGGCTCCCTGCACCCGCGAATTTGGACCAACGGCATGGGGGGCATGGGGGCATCATGCTTCTTGCGAGGATGCAAGGTATGGAAAAATTGCATATTGTTTTTCTGGATGCCGATTCCGTCGGACATGATATAGCATGGCCGGATTTTGCCGAACTTGGCCGGGTCACCAGCTACGGCTTCACCCATCCGCACGAGACAGCGGCCAGGGTGCGCGATGCCGAAGTTCTTATGACCAACAAGGTGCAGATCACGGCCGCGCATATTGAAGGCGCGCCAAAGCTGCGCTACATCGGCACCCTGGCCACGGGCTACAACCAGGTGGACGGCGAAGCCGCGGCAAGGCGGGGGATCCCCGTCTGCAACGTGCCCGCCTATTCGACCATGGCCGTGGCTCAGCATGTCTTCACCCTCATTCTCGCCCTGACTTCGCATATCTGCCCGCTGAGCGAATCCGTAAGGGCCGGCGACTGGGCCAAAAGCCTGCATTTTTGTTACTGGCATAATCCGATTGTTGAACTGGACGCAAAGGTCATGGGCCTGGTAGGCTTTGGCGACACGGGTTCGGCCGTGGGGCGCATCGCCCATGCCTTCGGCATGCAAGTGCTGGTCTATGCGCCGCGTCCGAAAACGGCGCCCGGCTATACGCCCTTTGCTTTTGTCGAACTGGACGAGCTTTTCGCGCGTTCCGACGTCATCAGCCTGCATTGCCCTCTCACTTCGGAAAACCGGCATATGGTCAATGCGGCCAGACTGGCGCTCATGAAGCGGGACGCCTTGCTGATCAATACCGCCCGGGGCTCCCTGGTGGACGAGCAGGCCCTGCGCGAGGCCCTGGAACAGGGCCGCATCGCCGGGGCCGGCCTTGATGTGGTGGAAGAAGAACCCATGCCGGACGGCAACCCCCTGCGCTTTGCCCCGCGCTGCCTGATCACTCCGCATGTGGCCTGGTGCAGCGTTGAGGCCAGAACCCGCCTGATGCAGGGGGTATACGATAATCTGCGCAACTATCTTGACGGCAGGCCAGGCCATGTGACCAACATGCCCGCCTGAAAGCGCGGCCGTGAAATTGCCTTGGGCGCCAAATTGATTCAAGCTCCCTGGCGCCCCCGTCAGGGCATGTTGCCCTTTCCCCCTCGCTTCTTCGCGCCCCATGCGGGCTACTTTATGCTGGCGGCCGGTTCGGACGCGCGCAGAATGAGCGGCGTGCCGGTATAAAGAGGGCCGAAGTCCACCCTGACTCCGGCAAAGGCGCCAAGGGGCAGGCGCGGGCGGGGCATATTGATATAGCGGCGCAGGCCTTTACGACCCCAGCTTATGCTCGGTCCAGGCAAAACCGAGGCCCAGGTCCTGCGCTTTTTGCCGAAAACGGCGCTCAGCAGCCGGGCGAGCTGCCAGGGGCTTTGCAACAGCGGCCTGGCAACGGCGCACAAGGGATGTTTGGGCCGCAAGCGGCACTCCAGCCCGAAAAGGGACCAGGCATTGGGAAAGATGACGATGATCCCGCTGCAGGAGAGCCGCCCCATTTCCTTTAGCACCGCTTCGGGGTGTGACCAGAACTCCATGGCCCCGGCCGCAACGGCGTAGTCAAAGGCGCAGTCGTCAAAGGGCAGATGATCCGGCGCGCCAAGGACAAAGTCCGCGCGCGAGCCCAGGCGCTGTCTGGCCAGGGCAAGAAAGTCCGGGTCGTTGTCCTGAGCGGTTACATCAAAGCCAGACTCCCATAGAGTTTCCACAAAAGCGCCGCTCCCGGCGCCCATGACCAGCACCGAGCGCGAGCGCCTGGGCCAGCCCGAGAGAAGGCAGTGCAAAAGATCCTGGCAGCGTTCCAGGGCAAAGGTCCAGCGGCTGCTCTCCAGCCAGGCCTGGTATCTGTTCTGCATATGGGGTCCGGGCGTGCTGCTGGGCTCATGGGCTGCGCGCCTGTTTTTCCGGGAGGCTTTTGGGGTGAAGGAGCGTTTACCCGGAAGACTGCATGAGCTTCGCGGCAAGAATCCTGAAATATATTGCCTCAAAGGCGGATCATGCCGTTTCACCACAAGCGCCGGACATGGCGTCATGCTGACCCTGCTGGCCGGATGGAGGCAGGGCGATGCGGCTTTCCCGCCATTTTTTGTTGTTCACGGCATAAAAATGCACCGTGTCAAGGTCCTTGTGCACAAAGAGCAGGCGTCCTTCGACGCGGCCGTCCATATGTGGCGCCATGCCCTCGCACATGGAATGAAAAAGCTGTTCGTCATAGTTTGAAAACACGCACTGAACGCGCATGGTGTCACCCAGGGGCTCAAAGTGGATAAAGTCCGCTTCGTGGCGCTCCAGCAATGCATTGACCGCCAGCTTGAGTTCCGCTTCAAGTTCTAGCAGTTCATCATAGGAAAGTTCCAGGCTGTAGGTGCACCGGATAAAAAGTTCTGTGGCGTAATGTGCCATGTGTTCCCTCCTCTTGTGCTGTATCCGGCCCCTTGTGCCGGGCTGGCAAAGCATAAGCCAAATCCCCGTGTTTGTCGAAGTGCGTGCGCGGCTGTAACCGGAGAAGAAACGGCCCTTTTCAAGCGCGGGCTGAAAGGGTACAGTCGGCAGCTGATATACACATCCATTGAATCGGAAGGGCATTGAACCTATGCAGCTTGAGCCGTTTATCCTCAAAGAACAGACCCTGGGCGCGCTTCTTGACGCCACAATAACCCGGCATCCAGATGCTGACGCGATTATCCACCATGAGCGCCCCTTGCGCCAGACCTGGGCCGAATTCGGCAAAAGCGTTGACGATCTGGCCAAAGGCCTGATGGCCCTTGGGGTGCGTAAAGGCGAAAAGGTGGCTGTCTGGGCGACCAATGTGCCGCACTGGATTACCCTGATGTTCGCCACGGCCCGCATCGGGGCGGTTATGGTCACGGTAAATACAAGCTACCAGAGCCATGATCTGGAATATCTGATGAACCACAGTGATTCCGAGAACCTGTTCATGATCGACATATACCGGGATCACGATTTTATAGATATCCTGCAGGCTGTTGCCCCGGAAATAGCTGTGCAGCCTTCCGATGCGCTGAACATCGCGCGCCTGCCTTCATTGCGCCGCGTTTTTCTGATGGGGGACGAGCGAAAGCGCGGCCTTTCCTGCCTTGCCGAGGTTATGGCCCTTGCGTCCCGCGTATCCGATGCGGACTATGAGGCCAGAAAAGCCCAGGTTGATCCCTATGATGTGGTAAACATGCAGTATACCTCGGGCACCACCGGCTTTCCCAAAGGGGTGATGCTGACCCATGTGAACATTGTCAACAACGGCTACTGGATAGGCCGGCATCAGAACTTGTCGGCCCAAGACCGCGTATGCCTGCCCGTGCCCCTGTTTCATTGTTTTGGCTGCGTGCTCGGGGTCATGGCCTTTGTCAACCATGGCGCGGCCATGGTAATCATTGAAGCTTTCAACCCCCTGCAGGTGCTGCGGGCTGTGGAAAAAGAGCGCTGCACCGGCTTGTACGGGGTGCCCACCATGTTTTTGTCCATCCTGGAGCACAAGCATTTCAAGCGCTATGATGTCTCCACCCTGCGCACGGGCATAATGGCGGGCTCCGTGTGCCCGGCGCCCTTGATGCGGCGGGCGGTGGAGGAAATGAACCTTTCCGAACTGACCAACTGCTACGGGCTGACCGAAGGATCGCCGGTCATGGCCCAGACGCATGCGGACGAGGACTTTTTGCACAAAACCAGCACCGTGGGCCGGGCCATGCCTGGAATCGAGGTGATGGTTGTTGATCCCTCGGCCCTGCCGGACAGGCGGGTCGAAGTGCCCAGGGGCTCCGTGGGCGAAGTGATCTGCAAGGGCTACAACATAATGAAGGGCTATTATAAAATGCCCGAAGCGACAGCCGAAGCAATCACTCCGGAAGGATGGCTGCGCAGCGGCGACCTTGGTACCATGGATGACGACGGCTATCTTGTCATCACAGGACGCGGCAAGGACATGATCATCCGCGGCGGAGAAAACATTTATCCCAAGGAAATAGAAGAGTTCATTTCCGGCATGGACGCCGTGCTGGACATACAGGTGGTGGGGGTGCCCAGCCGCAAATACGGCGAAGAGGTTGTGGCCTTCATCATTCTGAAGCCCGGGCGCAGCCTTGAGGCAAAAGACATCCGGGCTTTTTGCAAGGGCAGAATTGCCTGGTACAAAATTCCGCGCCACGTTGCCTTTATCGACAGCTACCCGCTGACCGGCAGCGGAAAGATCCAGAAGTACAAACTGCGCGAGGAGGCTGTCCGGCTTTTTGGCGTTGAGGCGGACGACGATGCCGAGGATGAACTCTGATGAGGGAAGGCGCATGAAGGGGATATATATAGGATCCACCACAGGCGGGGCCGGCAAGAATCTGCTCAGCATCTCGCTCGGGCTGTATTTGCAGAAGTCGGGCTTTTCCGTTGGCTACATGAAGCCGCTTGGCCGCCTGCCCCAGATGCGCGAGGAGCGGCCCGGCGACGCGGACGCCCTGGTGGTGCAGGAGTTGCTGGGGCAGAACGCGGCGGCTGATCTTCTGACCCCGGTCATGGTCCCCGGAAACCTGCACAATCTTGCGGTCTGGCGCCAGGAGTCGGACAAGACGGCCATGACCCGCATCCGCGAGGCCTACAGCCGTCTGTCGCAGGGCAGGGATTACACCATTGTCACAGGAAGCGGCGCTTTTCCCGCTGCGGGGCGCTTCGCGGATGCGGACGGGCTGCGCATCGTGCGCGAACTGGATCTGCGCGTACTTTTTGTGGAGCGCTATTCCGGCGGCATCAATTATGACGCCTTGCTGCTGCTCAAGAGCCTACTGGGCGAAAGCATGCTTGGCGTGGTCATTAACAGCGTGCCCGAGGCGAACATGCGCGATGTGGCCGGGCTGTTCAGCCCCTGGTTGTGCGAACAGGGCATTGCCGTGCACGGAATAATCCCCAGGGAGCCGGAGCTGTCGGCCATGCGTGTGCTGGACCTGGCCCGGGGGCTCAACGGGCGGGTGGTGGCCGGCAACGCCCATGCCGGGAGCATGATCAAGGGCTTTGTCATCGGCACCATGCAGGTGGACAATTTCATGATGCACCTGCGCAGGCGCAAGGGCAGCGCCGTGATTGTGGGCGGCGACCGTTCCGATTTGCAGCTTGCCGCACTGTATGAGGACTGCCCCTGCATTATTCTTACCGGCAACATTACGCCCACGGAACTGATCCGCGCGGGCGCCGAAAGCAAGGGCGTGACCCTGGTGGTTGTCCGTGAGGACACATATACCGTGGCCAGGGGCATGTCCCGCATTCTCAAGTCAAAAAAGCTGCGGGAACTCAACCAGATCCGGCTTGGAGTCCAACTTGTGGAAGACTCCGTGGACATGCCCGGACTCATGCGGCTGCTTGACAAATTCCCCCTTGATATCTGATGTTCAAATACGGTGAGGGCGGCTTGTGACTTTTGACACAGCTTGCCGCGTATTTGCAGTCGGAGCGCTTCGCTTGTGAAATGCTCCGGCCTGGATATCGTATTGTAAATCGGCCATACGTAGCGGTATATAGCGCAACATCCTGTTTTTACGATGTAAAAACAGCGGGTATGCTGGCGTTGGCGCCATCTTCAGGCCCTAGCGCAACGCCTCCGGCGGCCGAAGGGGCCCGGGCCCATCTGCCATCCCCGCAAGGGGCATCATGACTGGCGCAGCCCTGTGGGCAACGGAGTGTATTTATGGCAACCATTGATAGTGCGGCTGTGGAGCTGTTCAAGCAAAAGGCGGCTCCGGCGTCCACCCGGGTGATAGAACTGGGGGATCTGGACGAGGCCATGGATTACGCCCTTGGTGTTTGTGAAAAAAAAGAGTTTTGTGAACTGCTGCTTCCCGGCTGCGAACTGCCGCTGTCAGACAAGGGCTCTGCCCACTGCGTGCGCGGCACGGTCAAGACCATGGCCGCGCCCGGGCTTGAAGACAGGCACTTCGCCCGGCTTGAGAAGCTTGGCCGGGAAAAGGGCTTTTCCATGCTGCGCCAGGACATGCGCGGGCAACTGGCGGGCATGGACGTGGCCTTCACCCTGGCGGATCTGGCCATAGCCGAAACAGCGACTTGCATCCTGCAGTGCTACAGCGAGGATTTGCGCCTTGCCACCATGCTTTGCGAGGTGCATGTCATTGCCCTGAAAAAGTCGCAGATTGTGAAAAGTTCGGCGGATGCCATGGGTTTTTTGCAAGGGATTATGGAAAAGGGCCCCATGTACACGGCCTTTATTTCCGGGCCGAGCCGCACGGCGGACATTGAGCGCGTACTCACTCTGGGCGTGCACGGTCCCCTTGAACTGCACATCGCCCTTGTGGAGGGCTGAAATGCTCGCCGTAAGGCAGGCATTTCAAAGGAAAACCGGTATAGTCGTGCAGACAGCAAAAAATATGAAAGAATATCACGAGGAGCTCAAGGAAGCTCTGGACAACGCCTATTTGCGCGAGACCCTGGACAAGTTCGCTGTGGCTTACAAGGCCAACCGGGCCGCGATTTTCGCCGATTTGAACGAGCGCGAACTGATCCGGGATATCGCCAAGGCCAAGGACGCGGCCCTGCCCAATCTGGACGCCTTGTTCGATCGTTTCGCGCGCGAGGCGTCCAGGCGCGGGGTGCATGTGCACCGGGCGGCCACGGCGGCCGATGCCAACGCCATACTCTGCCGCATAGCGCGGGAGAACGGCTGCAGGAAGATCATCAAGTCCAAATCCATGACCGCCGAAGAGATCCGCGTGAACCGCGCTCTGGAGGAACAGGGCTGTGAGGTGGTGGAAACGGACCTTGGCGAATGGATCATCCAGCTGCGCCATGAGAGCCCGACCCATATGGTCATGCCGGCCATTCACCTTTCGCGCTACCAGGTGGCGGATACTTTTACCGGGGCCACCGGGCGCCGCCAGGACAGTGATATTGAAAAGCTGGTCAGGCTTGCCAGGCGGGAGTTGCGCGCCAGGTTCGCCGAGGCGGACATGGGCATTTCCGGCGCGAATTTCGCCATCGCGGACACCGGCACCATCGGCATCTGTACCAACGAGGGCAACGGCCGCCTGACCACAACGCTGCCCCGGGTGCATGTGGCGCTGGCCGGCATAGACAAGCTGGTGCCCGGCATCGAGGACGCCCTGCGCATTATCCGCGTGCTGCCGCGCAACGCCACGGCCCAGGACATCACCGCCTATGTGTCCTGGCTGACCGGCTCCGCCGAATGCGCCGAGAGCAGGGACAAGCGCAAGATCATGCACGTGATCTTCCTGGATAACGGCCGCTCCTCCCTGGCAAAGGATCCCGCCTGCAAAGACGCTCTGCGTTGCGTGCGCTGCGGGGCCTGCGCCAATGTCTGTCCGGTGTACCGTCTGGTGGGCGGGCACAAGATGGGGCATATCTATATTGGCGCCATAGGCCTTATTCTCACGTATTTCTTCCATGGCCGGGAAAAGGCCAGGAATCTGGTGCAGAACTGCATCAACTGTGGGGCCTGCAAGGACGTATGCGCCGCCGGCATCGACCTGCCCGCCATTATTCAGGAAATACGCGCCCGGCTGGTGGAGGAGGAGGGCGCGCCCATTGAATCCTCCCTGCTGGCCATGGTGCTTGGCAACCGCAAGCTGTTCCATACTCTGCTGCGCTTCGGCCAATGGGCGCAGCGGCCTGTTACCGGCGGCACGCCCTTTATCCGCCATCTGCCGTCCATCTTCATGCAGGGTCAGGGCTTTCGCGCGCTGCCGGCCATTGCGTCCAGGCCCTTTCGCGATCAATGGGAGGATTTGCGGGTGCGGCTGCCCAAAGAAGGCAAGATCAAGGTGGGTCTTTTTGCCGGCTGCGCGCAGGATTTTATCTATCCCGAGCAACTGAAGGCGGCCCTGAACATTTTTGCCGCGAAAGGCTGCTCTGTGGATTTTCCCATGGAGCAGAGCTGCTGCGGTTTGCCGGTGCAAATGATGGGTGAGAGAAAGGCCTCGGAGAAAGTAGCCCTGCGCAACGTCAAGGCCTTTGACCCGGCCCGTTATGATTATATAGTCAGCCTGTGCGCCTCCTGCGCATCGCACATGAAACACGGCTATCCGCGCATCCTGCGGGAGCATGCCGAAATGGCCGCCGAGGTGCGGCGGTATGCCGGGCTGGTCAGGGACTTCAGCTCTTTTGCCCGCGATGTGCTGGACTTGAATGAGGCTGATCTGCGCAACGACGCGGAAAGGGTCTGCTACCACGCCCCCTGCCATTTGTGCCGGGGCATGGAAGTGACGGAGCAGCCCCGTGAGCTCATGCGTTTTGCGGGCGAATACAGGCAAACGCCGGAAGAGGACGTCTGCTGCGGCTTTGGCGGCAGCTATTCCATGAAGTTTCCCGAGATTTCGGCCAGGATCATGGAAAAGAAACTGGACGGGCTTGAGGGCTCCGGCGCATCCGTTCTGGTGACGGATTGCCCGGGTTGCGTTATGCAGTTGCGCGGTGGTGAGGAAAAGCGCGGCAACACGCTCAAGGTAGAGCATATGGCCGAGTTTCTGGAACGGCACATGAAAAAATAGGACAGCGTATGACTTCTTCCATGAATTCCACGGTCGAGGATCTGAGCATAGCGTATGAGGAAGACGGCATCGAGGTGATCCGTGAACTGGACAAGGCGGTGCTCAGCAAAGGCGCCTGGGCGACGCTGGTCTTTCGCTATCAGCAGTGGGAGCCGGCCAAGGAGGCCTACAGCGAGGACAAGTACAGCATCCGCAGGTATCGCAAGGTAAAGGGCGAATACCGGGCTCAGTCCAAATTCAACATTTCAAGCAGGGAGCAGGCGGAAAAGCTCATCGCCATTTTGCAGGAATGGATGAGTGAATAAGCCCGGCGCCCGCCTCCGGCGGCCAAAG